>CAZDSN010000326.1:0-5302 GCA_964507675.1 uncultured Ardenticatenaceae bacterium
GGGAGCCGTATCCAACATGCGGTCGGTTATTTGCAGTTTGCCATTCACCATGCTCGGATATGGTTCTGTCGGCAGCAAAATCCGCTCCTGCACCACGTACGGCAGCTCTTTGGCTTTCTGCACTGCATCCGCCCATTCGCTCTCCGATACCTGCCACCCCAAGACAATACCCCGCCCGCCATAATCATCGTTGGGCTTGAGCACCAGTTGCTCTCGATATTTGATGATAAAGGGCAGCAAGTCAATGGGTTGGCCGTGGAAGGTACTGTGTCGCTCGGCTACCCAGCGCGTCCAGGGAATGTGCGCCTCAATGGCTTCTCGTTCCTGCTTATTAAACAGGTGCACATTCCGTTCATCGCTCAAAACGGCCAGGCTGGCCTTTTTGTACAGGATTTTGCAGCGGAACGGGTTCACCATGCACACTGCCCCATCCCGTACTGCCTGGATAACGGGGCTGTTCATGCCCATTTTGCGCACGAGTTCATCAATCAGCACCCGCTTGTAAATCAGGGTGATGTGATAATCGCCGGCCATCAAACGACCGTTGCGGTATTCTACTTCCCGCGGGTCCACAATGATGCACTCTATACCCTGCCGCTGGAAATAATCCTGGAACAGTAAGAACTCGCTGTAGGTGGGCACTTCCCGCCAATCCATAATTGCCAGACGGGGCACATCGCGGCGGCCAGTCCAGTGGTAATAAACTTCCCACAAAGTGTGCAGCACGCTATGGCGCACAGGCAGTGGGCGCAATTCGTAATGGCGGGCGAATTTGCGCATGATGGGCAGCACAAAGAAAGCTTCGCTCAAAACGTCGTTGTACGCCGGGGCTGCCGGAACCTCGGCGTTGTACTCCGTAAAACGCAGTTCCTCAGTGTCTGTCAGGAAGAAAGCGTCCAGGCGGGACAGCGGCGCCGCATAGCGGAAGCCCGGGTCCACCTGTATCAGTTCCTCTTCCCAATCCAACAGCCCAAACTGATCCCGAAACGGCTTATCAACGATAGCCCGCCGGTAAGCGCGATCAAAGGCGCGCATTAGAATTTTGATGCGGTTTTGCAAGAAACGGTATTGTGCCGGCATCAAAAACCGCGGCCGCAGCACCGTGCACAACGGCCGATCTCCAAAATACAAACCCCGCTGCTGCAACTGTTCATCCAACAGTTCCTGGGAAACTTCCGCCAGGCTATCCGTTAACAAATCGTGATACGTACGAATTGCCTCGTAAAGGGGCATACAGCCCTCCTTCGAAAATAGTGGTCAGTGAATAGTGGGGAGTGCTCAGAAAATTCGTGGAATTCGTGGCAAAAATTCTCATTCCTCCCAGACTTTTGTAATCTGTTTATTGAGCGCGGTTGGCCGTAAAAAACTGGTTCCAGCGCAAACCCTCTACTTGTGGCCGCGGGTTATGCGCCAGGTCAATCACCATATCGGCCATGTGCTTCACTGCCCAATCAAAATAATGCGGCGTCAGCGAGTAAATGTCCATGTCCGGGGCCGGATTCATGAAGTCAATGGCGTAGGGAACCCCGTCCCGAATAGCCCACTCCACCGTATTCATATCATACCCCAGGGCGCGCACCAGCTTCAGGGAATCCGATACGATGCGTTCCCCCAATTCCGGCGACAGATGGGCATGATCCACAATATACTTCCGCTGCTTGGGGTCATATTTCATCGGCAGAACGTCCCGTTGCCCAACACACATACAGCGCACGTAATGATCCCATTCGATAAACTCCTGCAAAATCATGGTCAGCAGGCCCGACTGGTTGTAGTTGTAGATCAGCTCTTCGATGGTATGGCAGATGTAAACGTCTCGCCAGCCGCCGCCGTGAGCGTCCTTCAAAACGCAAGGCATCCCCACGTAACTGACAATCCACTCCCAGTCAAGCGGAAAGAGCAGGTTCCGCAGGCTTTCGTTGTGGATGATGCCAGGGACGTAATCTTTGTTGGGCAGCACCAGCGTTTTCGGGCTGACCACGCCCAATTTGGTAGCCAGGCTGGCTTCAAAGAACTTGTCGTCAGCCGTCCACATGAAAGGGTTGTTGACAACGGTCGTGCCTTCCAGCACGGCGTGCTTCAAATACGTGCGGTAGTACGGAACTTCGTGGGAGATGCGGTCCACGATCACGGCATAGCTGCCGGGTTCCGCCATGGGTGTGCCCCCCAACTTGACGAACTCAGCCACGACGTCAGCATTGCGGCTGTTGACTTCTTTCATAAATGCCGGCGGAAATGACCATTCCCGCCCAACCATTAAGCCTATTTTCAATGTCATGCAGATCTCTCCTTGTGAGGGATTGGGAATTAGTACGCATATTTTACCAATCCCCACTAAATACACCACTATCCGCGCCAGCGCGCCAGGGTGCTAAAATGCAAAACGCCAGGCGGCTGCCTGGCGTTTTGCCCATGACTGTGTTCGTTGGTCAGATGTTTTCTTATTCGCGGCGGCGTGGTGCGGCGTTAAGGGTTGCCGGCATTTGTCGCGAGGCGTTATTTGACAGGGGGGGGATAGTCGGCCGGCGGCGACCACGGTTAATATTTGTGGCTGCCGGCTGAGCCGGTTCTACTTCGTCCCGAAAAGGCGGCGCCTCATCTGCCTGCGGCGTGGCCATGGCCGGTTGGCGGTGCGGCGTGAACGGCTGTTTGGGGGTGTTAAAAACAGGCTGCGACGGTGGCCGTACCGGCGCCGCGGCTGTGGGATGTGGCCGCGCGTCAATTGCCGCGACTGCTGGCTGCACGCCTGCTCTCCGGAAAATGTGGTCGCCGGCGACAGAAAACGCGCCAATAAACAAAATGCGCGTCAACCACACCAACACAGCCACAAAAATGGGCGCTGTACTTAGAAGCTGCTGCCGGCTCAGCACCTCATTTCCAAGTTGGTGCTCCAGCAGCGTCAGGTTAATGGCCCACCACGTCATCAACGCATTCATCGTTGCCCCCAGCAGCCAGGCGCCCATCAAATACCACGTCTCTTTGGGTTCGTCCCGCCCCCGTTCTGGCGTAAACAAATGCGCCAGCCCGGCAAAGTCAATGGCGCAAAAGGCAAACGCCAGTATCGTTGCCCACGAAATACTCAGGAAATTGACATCCCCCAACAAATTCGCCAGCGCATACTTTGTGGTATCAAAGTTGAAAATTTCGAAAGCGGCCAAAGCCACGACCAGGATAATCCCGATCACCGCCTGCCGTGAAAAAAGCCAGTTCGCCAGTTGGCCGGCGCCCTGGACGTTCAATTGGTTATCCCGTAGAAAAGTGCCCTGATGCTGCATAACCATTACCTCCGCACTACACCCAACAGCCACATCCTTTTTACTGATGAAAATTAGTTGAATTGGCAGCTTCCTGGCAGGCGTCCCGCTTCATTAGGGTTCCTGCTGACATTCCCGCTTAGAAGAGGAGAGCGGGTATTTGGGGAATACCCGCTCTATCGGTGGGGGGAAGAGGAAGAACATCCGTTCTAATTCATAGAATAGCACAGATGTTCTAATTAGTCAATACATCAATACATTGATTTTGTTTTCTTGTTTCATGAGCCGGACACCCCCTGGATATCAACTCTTCACGCCCTGACTCCGCCGATTTTACCTTACACCATTCGCGTATAGTCTGCGCTATTGCCGCGAAATGTTTGCCCGAATAAACTAATTCCCAAGTGGCGTCAGCCGAACTTTGAAAATTCTCGCCATCTATCGGCTGCGCTCACCCGCTTTGCGAAGCGCAGCGGAGCAAAGCCGAGTGCAGTGCGTTGTTACGTTTTGTTGTCACTTTCCAAAGTTATCACTACTTTTGCCTGGGCGTGTCCTTCTGCAAGATACTGGACAGCTTCAACAGTCTCACTCAATGGATAACGTCTTTCGATTAATGGTTTGACTTTTCCGGCTGCCAGCAGTTCTTTCAGAAAATCCAGATCCTTCTGGTTCATCCTCGCGATTCCCATGAAACCGACACTCTTGCCGCCAGTCTTCGACACGAATCGCCCGAACAGCACGGCCTGGAATATTTGCGCGCTCGACCCACCCAGCACGACACAAATTCCCCGCGAACTGAGCGCATTCCTATAATCCACAGGCGTACGATCTCCGTTCACGGCAAGGATCAGGTCATATGTCTTACCGTTCTTGGTAAAATCCTCGTGCGTATAATCAATCACATGGTCTGCCCCCAACGAACGCGCATTATCCATATTCCTCGTGCTGCACACGGCCGTGACTTCAGTCCCGAACGACTTGGCGATCTGCACCGCAAATGTGCCCACAGCGCCCGACGCACCGTGAATCAGGACACTTTGACCGGGCTCGATCTGCCCTTTGCGAAGGCCCTGCAGAGCCGAGACCCCCGCAATCGGCACGGCAGCCGCAGCCTCGAATGTCACATTAGTCGGTTTTAACGCCAACCGGTCTTCAGCAACACAAGCATACTCCGCAAGGCCGCCTGCCGCGGCCCCGAACACCTCATCACCCGGCTTAAACTGCGTAACGTTCTTGCCAACCGCTTCAACCTGCCCCGCTATGTCGGTTCCGAGTATCTCGCGTTTTGGTTTTAGCCAGCCGGTACCAAGAAGGCGGGCTATGAAAGCCCCTCTAATGGGCGCCAGATCAGCTACGTTTAGGGATCCAGCACGAACCTTTACCAATACTTGATTATCCGCGGGAGGGGGCTTTTCCACTTCCTTGACCTTAAGAACGTCGGCCGGCTTTCCGTATTTCGTGATCACAATAGCTTTCATGGCTTTCCTTTGAGTCTGGCTTGATTCGGTCATATTCAGAATATACGACAATTCATCCTGTAAGGTTACAAAACCTGACGATTTGCGTTACCTGCACGGGGCGGACTGGGATTCACTTTGGGAACAGGATTCTGTTTGGACACAGATAGAGGTCGGCGACGACGATCTTTTGCATCTTAAGCACGGCATCTGTCACTCGTTTGGATTTGTCAAGGTCAGGGTCACCCACCAACTCGCCCAACGTGGGCCTCAGCCGCTGCTGATAGAGCGCGCGGCCTCACGCTTGTTTGGCAGTCAGGTCCTTGTCTTCCATTTCCCAGGCGTGGTCCATGGTGTGAAAGGCGGTGTGCCGAATCAGGAACCGGAGCGGCCATTTCGCCATCTTGCCGGCCAACTTGCCCTGTGAGTGGTAGTCCCGTATGGCGTGGCAATAGGCATCGCGATGCGCTTTCAGCCCCTCGCCAGTCAGTATCGCCCCGTCGGGGGTGAGCACACCGATCATCTTCGCCCAATCCTGCTCCGCGTAAATCGTATGACGGACGATACGGTCCCGGTCACGCCCTCCCCCTC
>CAZDSN010000327.1:0-5284 GCA_964507675.1 uncultured Ardenticatenaceae bacterium
GGGGCAGAGCGACAACGGGGGCGGAACCTTTGTAGTAGGCGTCGAAGGTGAGTTTGAGGATGGCGTCGTGCAGGACGATGGCGTCGGCGGGATCAGCGACGCGGTTCAGGTGTTCAGCCACGCCTTGTACATCGTCTTTGACCAGGGCGGGGGCGGTGAACTGGGTGTGGGTCCAGGCGACCTGGCTGACCAGGACAAATACGGCAAAGGCGGCAGCCAGTCCCTTTTGCCGCTGCCAAAGCCAATCGAGGCCAGCGGCGACCAGGAGCAGGAAGGGGGGCAGGAGTATGAATAGATGGCGGGGACCATTGTACAGGGGTGTTACCTGGGATAGGAGCATAAGGAGAGCCAGGGGGATGAGCAGGTAAGCCAGGCAGAAGAGCGTATGGGAACGGCGTTTCTGAACGAAAGCGCGACCTGCGCTAGCGGCGGCTAACAAGAGTACGGGCAGGACGCGCCATAAGGGTTGGACAACGGTGGGTGTAAAGCCAACGGTGAAGACGCTGGCGGCGTGGGAGAGGATGTCCAGGGGGGGCACGTAGACGAAACCGGATTGTGGACCAGCGCGCAGCCGCCCCCAGGCCACGATGATCAGGGGAATTAAAGCCAGAGCCGCGGCGGCGGCACCCACCCAGACCCAAATGGGCGGCGACCAGCGCCGCCTCAGCAGATGCAGGCTCAACGCCAGGCCGCCGAAAGCAAAGACAAAAAAGCCAAAGTAGTGGGTGTAGATACTTAATAGACCCGCACTAATCCAGATGAGGAGCCAGGGCGCTGCCAGACGGCGGACAGAGAGCGCGCGCAGCAGACCGTAAATAGAAAGGATGTTGAGGGTGAGGAGCAGGCTGTAGTTGCGGAGTTCTTGAATTTGCCAGATGTGGAAGGGGGAGAGGGTGAGCAGGAGGGCGGCGAGGATGCCGGCATTGCGGCCAAAAGCCAGGCGGCCAAGCTGAAAGAGCAGGGGGACAGCCAGCAAGCCCGCCAGGACGCCCAGATAGCGCAGGCTGAAGATGGTTTCGCCGGCGAGGCTGCGCCAGGCGTGCAGCAGGAGAAAGTAAAGGGGGGGATTGGTATCGCGGGTGTCAATGCCGTCTATGGTGATGAGGTTGGCGAAAATTGCCGGCACGTCCTGGCTTGCCCGGTATAAACTTAACCCTTCGTCGCTCCATAGGGATTGGCTGTCTAAGTTGTGGACGCGCCAGGCAAAGGCAGCCAGGCAGGCGATGGTGAGCAGAAGTAGTGTCAGTCGTTTCATGAAAGGTGTGCCAGGATGTGGCTGCCAGACCCTTATTTCTCCTGTAGAAATAGTCTCACGCGAGACGCGGAGGATGCGGAGAAAAATTATGATTCCGCCTTGCTTTGCCAAAAAGCACGCACCCGCTCAAAGTGAGATATACGCTCGCCAATCTTTGAAATCTCCCGTGGATAGAATTCAAGCATTACTTCACATAATAACGGAAATGGTCGGTATTTTCGGGCATTGACCAAAACGGTACAGATATATCTGTCCAGAGATTGGATGGATGTGTTACGCGGAAACTACCATCTACCTCTTTTTCCCAATCTTTTGGTTTTCCTGACTCATCGCGGTAAGGGGCAATGACTCTACGTTATTGCTTGACTGCCGCCACGTCGAAAAAGTAAGCGTCGGAAACGGTACAGAACCAGATATCCTCAGAACAATTTTTCCAGTTGCGCAATGCGCCGCGCCCTTTTTCTCGTTCCCATGTGATCCGGTTCTGAACCTGGAAATATTCTTCCAAAACGCGCTGTACCAGACCAGAAGAGCGCCATTCGCTGCAAACATAAAGTGAAGCGGATGGCTTCAGCAAGGGACGTACCAGTTCTATCCAGGCGCGAAACCAGCACTCGTAGGCAGTGGAGGAGCGTTCTTTGAACGTTGAACCGCTGTAGGACTTGGTGAGGTTATAGGGTGGATCGGCGATCAGCAAGTCAATCGTGGCAGGGGGCAGGAGAGGGAGGAGTGCAAAAGAGTCGCCGTGGATCGTTCTGCCCACGACACTTTCACCACGGCGCACGGAGTCTATGGCGAGCAGTCGCGGGCGAAGGCGGGCAATATCTTCGGGGGAGAGCGTAAGGGTTCGGTTTCGCGACGCGCGGTGGTTTTCTGTTTTCATTTCACTGGAACGTTACGCCATTCCTGGCATAATCTCTCATCAAGGATGGCTTCGGTTTCCATTCTTCTGGCGTAAAGGGGGATGCTTCAATAGGAGCAAAGACCTTGTAGATGGCTTCGCTTAAAATATCAATACGTTCCCAATAGCTTTTATCGGCAAAGCTGGATGAAATGTCAACGATGTCAAGGTCGCGGTCTTCGCGGGCTGTGCCAGCAGCGTGGGAACCAAACAAGGTGATTGGGTCAACCTGGATATGGAGAGATTCTAAGGCTTTTTTGAATTGTTTGAGCGTTTTTATAACTGCGTCTTGACTCATTGGAATACATTCTTCTGAAAAAGCGTGCCGATCATAGCCAGCCGCTGCCAATTCTACCAGACAGTGTCGTTTTTCCACTACTTTAGCAAAATTCCGGCCTTGATTAAGGGGCGCGTTCTACTGTGACGGGGCCGAGGGGGAATTCGGGGCCGAAGGGGGTGAGGGTGTGGGCATCGTACCAGCCGGCAAAGAGAAGATAGTCGCCGGGGGGAAAGTTTGGGGGTAGGGTGAAGGTGTGGACGTCGCGCACGAGTTCGCCAACTGACCAGAGGGAGGTAGGATACCAGCCAGCGACGGGGGGCGCGTCAGCCTGGACAACGGGAGGGGAAGCGGCGTCGCGGCGCAGGTGGACGTAAACGGTGTAGTTGGCGGCGACGGGTTCAGCCAGCACCCAGTCCAGGGTAACGGTGGGCTGGCTGCCGGGCTGCCAGCCGGGGCTGATGGTGGCGGTTTGCAGACGAATGGGGCCGCTGCCAGGGGGGATGGGCACGTTGTCCTGGTCAGCGCGTAAGTGGATGGCGGCGGCGAACTGGCCGGCGCGGGGGGTGTCGTCGGAATTGAAGACGGGGATTCTGACGTTGGTGGCATTGTCTAGCAGGCCGGCTTCTATTTTATATTGTAGAGAGCGGGGCAGGTCGGGCGGTATTTCGACGCGGACAACGTCGCAGAAGTTGACGCCAGGGGGCCACTGGCTGGTGGGGTAGCTGCCCAAGCCGGGGTAGGTGCGGCGGCTGGCGACGATTTCGTTTTCGGGGCCGACTATTTGCACAAAGACGCTCTGGTTGGCGGCGGAGGGGGTCAGGGTGTGCCAGCAGAGGCGGAGGGGGAGCGGGCTGCCGGCATTGACCGTACTCGCCAGAGGTTCTGCGCCAAGCAAAATAGCCAGATCGTCGAAGCGCCAGTTGAGGGGTTGCGTGATTTGTTGGGTCGCTTCTGCGGCGGACAGCAGGCGAGGCGGGGCGTAGGCGGGGCGGATCAGGCCAGCCCAGGAACCAACGCATAGACAGGCGAGCGCGGATAAGGCCAGGGGGGGCAGCCACCGTCCGCCCGCCTGCCAGCCGAGCGCCAGCAGGAGGGCGACTGCGGCAAGGGCGGGAAAGAGCAGGCGACCGTGGGGGGCGGTGACCTGGCGCATCCATAGTTCTAAGGCGCCCATTTGCAGCAGGAGCGTCAGGCTGAGGAGGGTCAGCAGCGCGGCGGTGGGCGTCAGTTGGCGGCTGCGCCACCAGCGGCGACCTAATTTGAACCAGCCTATGCCGGCAGACAGCAAGATACCTGTCAGGACGCCATATACCCAGCCGGGCGGCTTGATATTGCCCCAACCAAAGGCGGCCCAGAAAGAGTAATAAACCTCGCGCCATTGAGCCAGGGGGTCAGGGCGGCGAGCAATGTCGTCGCAGTAGGCCCAGATAGCGTAGCAGTGGGTGTCCAGACCGAATGGGCTGCCCCACACCAGCCAGGCGCGTAGATACCACCAGCCGCCGGCTAGCAGGGCGGCAGCTGCGGTTAAGAGGGTCGCCAAGAGTATGCGCTGCCGTGCCGCCGGGGCGCGACGCCACAGCCAGAGCAAGCCGAGGGCAATCGGGGCGACAAGCACGAGCGTGTTGGTTTTGGTCAGCGCGGCAAGACCCAGGGCTGCGCCCAGGGCCAGGGCGCGGCGGGCAGTGGGGCCGCGCTGCCAGAGTCTGGCCCACAGCCAGAGGGTGAGGGCGCTGGCGGCGGCGGCGGCGATGTCGTTGGAGACGATGCTGCTCTGAAAGATGACCTGCGGGTTTAGCGCCGTCACCAGGACGGCCAGCGGTGGAAAGGCGGCGACGCCGGGCCGCACCTCGCGGGCCAGGCCGTAGACGCTGAGCAGCAGCAGCAGGCCAGCGGCCCAGGATACCAGCCGCGCCAGGTAAACGGGGCCCCAACCATCCTGCCAGGGAGGGCGCTGCGGGTTGTGGATGAGGACGTTTTTGTTGTCCGGCACGTGGCCGGGGGCATCGGAAGGGAAGTGGGGGTTGCGCAGCGGTTCCTGGTCGAATTGGGAAATGCCGGCCAGGCGCAGAGTCAGGGCGCCCAGGGCGTAGTAGAGGGGGGGCTGGCTGGCTTCTTGCTGGAGGGGGGTGTCCCAGGCAGCCGCGCCCTGAGGGGGGAAGCCTTTGCCTTCAGCCAACCACAGCACGTAGGCGAAGTGTTCGGGCCCATCGGGGCCTTCAAAGGGGGGGATAGTCGAACTGAACAGGCCTACCAGACTGGTGAAGAGGAGGAGGATTGCCGGCAATACCCAATAAGGGGGCGCGTTCTGAGGAAGCTCAGCCTGTTTGATCACGTTGTGATTATAGCGGAGGAGTGTGCTGCCCGCCTAATCTTATCGTTTGTGAATTGGTGGACAAACTGCCAGGGCTACGGTAAACTTGTCCCGCTACCAGTTCCACACTGGTGGGTTTACCTTGCATATCATCCGCCGGCGATGTATATCTCTTTGTATGCAACAGTGCGGTGAGTGTCATTCTCGCCTGCGGCGGGGATGATACTCATTTTTCTGGGTAAATTTTGGCGCATACGCGCCAAAATTTACCCAGAGCGGGTGATGCTGTTTTGTAGGCCAGTACGTGGCTAAAGTATCTCCACGGTTTATTCTGGCGTTATTGGTCCGGCGATCAGGCCGGTGATTTATACCTGTTTTGTGGGCCAGTACGTGGCTAAAATGTGTCCACAGTTTATTCTGGCCTTATTGGCCCGGCAATTAGATAAGGAAAGCGCTAACGGTGGATTCTACGGAGCAGTTTCTTAAAGCGATAACAGAGGCGCATGGCGTGCCGGGGTATGAAACAGAAGTCAGAAC
>CAZDSN010000328.1:0-5281 GCA_964507675.1 uncultured Ardenticatenaceae bacterium
AGCATCTGCTGTTCGCCGCCGGAGAGTGTGCCGCCGTACTGGTGCAGGCGTTCCCGCAGGCGGGGAAAAAGAGCAAACACATATTCCTGACGTTGGCTGATAAAAGTTTTATCAGTGTGAACAAAAGCGCCCACATCCAGGTTCTCGCGCACCGTCAGCTTGGGGAAGATGCCGCGGCCTTCGGGCACGTGGCCAATGCCGTTTTCCACGATTTTATGGGGAGGTTGGCCCAGCATAGAGCGGCCATTGAGCTTGACGTCTCCCTGTTTGGGTTTTAACATGCCAGAGATAGTGCGCAGGGCGGTGGTTTTGCCAGCGCCATTCGCTCCAATCAATGTCACTACTTCCCCTTTCTCCACCTTTAAGGAGACGCCTTTCAGGGCATGAATGTGGCCATAATACGTGTGTACATCGGTCATTTCCAGCAGCGTCATCTGTCTTACTCTACTTTGCTCTGCGCCATAGTGGCCCCGCGTCCCAAATACGCTTCGACCACGTGCTGGTTGCTGCGCACGGCCATAGGCGTCCCTTCGGCAATCTTTTGCCCATAGTCCAGCACGGTCACCGTTTCCGAGATGCCCATCACCACACGCATATCGTGTTCAATCAACAGCACTGTCACCCCCAATTCGTCCCGCAGGCGACGAAACAAGGCGATAGCCGCTTCCGTTTCGTTCGGGTTCATGCCGGCAGTGGGTTCATCCAACAAAATAAGTTGGGGATCATTAGCCAGCGCCCGCGCAATCTCCAGCCGTCGCTGCGCCCCATATGGCAGGTTGCGAGCGATCTGGTCGCCCATGCCGCTCAGACCCACAAACTCCTGCAACTGGCGCGCCCGCTCCACGGCGGCGGCTTCTTCCGCCAGAAAGCGGCGCGTTTTGAAGGCCGCGCCAACAGCGGACTGTCGTAAACGGGGGTGCATGCCTACCAGAATGTTCTCGCGCACGGTCATCTCGCCAAAAAGACGAATGTTTTGGAACGTGCGGGAGATACCCAGGGCGGCGATCTGGTCGGAGCGCAGCCCAACCAGTTGGTGATCGGCAAAGATAACCTGGCCTTCTTCAGGTTTGTAAATACCCGTAATGACGTTGAACAGGGTGGTTTTGCCGGCGCCATTGGGTCCAATCAAGCTGCTGATAGAGCCTTTTTGGATGGTGAAATCAACCGCAGACACCGCCACCAGGCCGCCGAAGCGCTTTGTCACTTGTTTGGTTTCCAACAAAACGGTCATGAAGGATTTCCGCTCTCTGCTTGTGTTTCGCTTAGTTCAAGTTGGCGCCGTCTTGCCGGCAAAATGCCGGCAGGACGCCTGATCATCATCACCACCAGAATAACGCCAAAAATAAGGCGCTGATACTTGGCCGGGTCCAACTGCGTAGACAACACTTGTTCCCAGATGCCCCCCTGCTGCCGCAGTTGGCTGAAAAACAGCGATAGCTCTTGCAAAACCTGGATATTCAAAATCGTGACCAGGGCTGCGCCCAAAATTACCCCCGGAATACTGCCGATGCCGCCCAGAATGATCATCACCAGAATGTTAATAGATGCCAGCAGGCTGAAGCTCTCCGGACTGACAAATGTGCGGTTGGCGGCAAACAGCACCCCCATAGCTCCCGAAAAAGAGGCGCCAATAGCAAACGCCATCAACTTGGTGCGTACCAGCGGAATACCCATGGCAATAGCCGCGGTTTCATCCTCGCGGATCGCCACCCAGGCTCGCCCCAGGCGAGAGTTGTCCAGCCGCGTGGCCAGCGTCACCGCCACACCCATCACAGCCAACGCCATCAGGTAAAAGAAAAGATTATAAAGCTGCGCATCGCTGACGCTATGCCCCACCAGAAGCTGCAGCAAACTACGCAGCGGCTCAGTGATGAAATCAGGCGGCAGCGGCGGGCGCTGAATGGGCGTGATGCCTTGTGGCCCGTTAGTCAGATTGATGGGCTTATCCAGATTGTTAGCCAGCACCCGGATCACCTCGCCAAAGCCCAGCGTGACGATTGCCAGGTAATCGCCCCGCAGCCGCAGCACAGGCGTGCCCAAGAGTATCCCCGTCAAGGCTGTTACCCCCACAGCCAGGAACAGAAACAGCCAGAACAAGTTGGGATCCAGGGGGAACTGGTTCGTGGCGGGAGCTGTGCCGGGCACAGAATTTAAGATCAGCAACTGCTTAGAGCCAAAAATGGCCCAGACATAAGCTCCTACGGCGTAAAAAGCGATGTAGCCCAGGTCTAAAAGTCCGGCAAAACCCACCACAATGTTCAAACCCAGAGCCAGCGCCGAAAAGACAGCAATTTGAAAGGCCACTTCCAGATAAAAAATATTGCGAATGCCGACAATGGGCATAATGACCAACAGCAGCAGCAGGGCAATGAGCGCCTTAAAACGGCCAGGGGCGTGAGTGAAATAAAGCAGCAAGGGTGTTGCCAGCAGGAGTAAGAAAGCCAGCAGCGACCGCGGGTTCAGGTAAACCAGGATACTGCTGATCAAAAGCAGACCGCTAATGATCACATAAATGCGCGCGCCCTGATCAATCCAGTTGAAAAGCTGACGCAATCGTTGTCCCAATTTCATACAGTACCTCGCCCGCAGGCGGCTGGCTGGCAGCGCCCTCTATGCCTTTTGGCCCACTGTCTGGCCCAACAAGCCTGAGGGGCGGAAGATGAGGATAATGATCAAGATGCCAAAGGCCAGAATGTCTTTGTATTCCGCGCCAAAAGCGCCCTGTGTAAAAAATGAAAGGTAGGAGGCAGCGAACGACTCCAACATGCCCAACACAATCCCCCCCAGCAGCGCCCCCGTCAGGTTACCAATTCCTCCTAGAACGGCCGCGGTGAACGCTTTCAGACCAGGCAAGAAGCCCACGAAGGGGTCCAGGCGCAGGAATTTGAAAGCAAAAAGCACGCCAGCCGCCCCGCCTAATGCCCCGCCAATGAGGAATGTCATGCTGATGACGTAGTTGACGTTGATGCCCATGAGGCTGGCAGTGTTGCGATCCTGGGCTGTGGCCCGAATAGCGGTGCCCAGCTTGGTGACGTTGACCAGGTAATTTAATCCAACCAGCATCACCACGGCCACGATGATCACGATAAGGGATTTGATCGAGATACCGAATTCGATCACATTGTTGCCCGCTGTCGCAAAACTGCCCAGCACCAACACCCTATCAAAATCGCCAAAAGAGGGCCAGATACGAAAAAACTGGCCGCTGTAAAAGCTCTGGAACAGGCGCATCACATCTTGCAACAAGAAGGAAACCCCGATGGCGGAAATAAGGGGCACGAGTCGAGGCGCGCCGCGTAGCGGGCGGTACGCCACTCGTTCCACGCCCATGGCCAGCAGACCAGCGAGGGTACTACCAAAGAGGATGGCCGCCAACAATAGCCCATAGCTAACCCAGACCGAGGTAACGCCCCCGGTCAGGTAACCAATGGCCAGGATCACCAGTTCGGTGCCCATAAAGGCGCCGACCATAAATATCTCGCTGTGCGCAAAGTTGATGAACTCCAACACGCCATAGACCATCGTATAGCCCAGGGCAATACTGGCATAGACAAAACCCAGGGTAACGGCGTCAATGAGGACGGAGGGGAGGATGCTGAGGGTGTAGCTGACGAGGTTGTCTTCGGGGCGAAAAGGTTGCAGAATCCAGGATAGCAGGAGGACAAATAAAGAAAGGACCAGGCCGCTGCCCAGCACAAAAGCGCCCAACTGACCCAGCGGCAGGATGATATGGCGCAAGCTGTTTGAGCGAATGATGCGCTCCATAGGCGTTCACTCCGACGGGTACGGGGGGGGCAGTTTGAGAGAACCAACTAGCTGCCCCACTGCCAGCCTCCCCATCCCTATAGGGGTGGAGAGGCTGGCAGCAGGGGTACGCAGAAAGCCAGTACCCTTGAGAAAACTACGGGCTGGGCGGGGCGATGTCGAGGGTTTCTTCGATAGCGTTCTCGCCCCACTTGGTGGGGTCGGCGGAGAGGACGCGGATAACAAAGTATTTGGCGCTTTCCAGGTCGCCAATACCGTTGAAGGTCAGGGTGCCGGTGATGCCGGCATAGTCCGTCGTGGCACGGACGGCTGTGGCTACCTGTTCGCGCGTGGGCAGATCGCCACCGTTATCGGCAACGGCCTGCTCAATACCCTTCAGGCAGATGGCCATAGAATCGAAAGCCTGGGCGGCAAAAGGCTGTGGCGGCGCGCCATATTTGGCGGCGAAGTCCTCGATGAATTTGGCTGTACCTGGATAAACGTTGGCCGGGCCGGCGACGGTGGAGTACACCATGCCACCGGCTGCAGTCAGGGCATCACCGGCCAGTTCGGCCAATGTGCTGCTGTCCATGCCATCGGGACCCATGAAGGTACCTTCGTACCCTTTGTCGCGAGCCTGCTTGAAGAGAATACCGGCCTGGTCATAAATGCCGCCAAAGTAAAGCATCTGCGGGTTAGCCGCCAGGAGGGGAGTAATGATGGGGTCGAAGTTGGCTTTTTCTTCTGTGCCTTCAAAGCCTAACACCTGGATGCCGTCTTTCTCTGCCTGTTGGCGGAAGAACTCCGCTACGCCTTGACCATAAGCAGTTTTGTCATGAATGATATAAACAGACTGAATGCCCAGGTTCTTGGCATAGGTGGCTGCGACAACACCCTGAACGTCGTCGCGACCGACAACGCGGTTAACTTCCAGGTAGCCACGGTCAGTGACGACGGGGTTGGTGTTGGCCGGGGAAACAAAAACGAGGCCAGCGTTATGATAATCTTCTGACGAGGGGATCATAACGCCAGAGTTCAGATGCCCTACACCGCACAAAATCTCGGGGTCGGCGACAATGTTCTTGGCGTTGGCTACGCCTGTGTCCGGGTTGGCCTGGTCGTCAAAGGCTACCAGTTCCAGGGTAAAACCCTGATCGCGCAGCGCGCCACCCAGTTGTTCCAGCGCCAGTTCAGCCCCGTTCTTAATGTCTACACCGAGCACCGATTGGCCACCGGACAGAGGGCTTTGCGTGGCGATCTTGATCGTGCCTTTGGCCGCGCTGCCGCCGCAGCCGGCCAGGGCCAGCGCAGCAATAACAAAAATAAACATAACGAAAATCTTGACCTGTTTCACTCTTTCCTCCTACAATCTCTTGGTTGAAAGGACATGGGCAAACGTCGCCGCAAAGACAGGCGTGGCGCACACTGTTTGCCTTGTTGTTTGACGCCGCCCAAAGGCGGGCCTATTGGATGATGTCTGAAGAGGGGTAATTGTGGATTTTGATCTGATGGCTACCTCCTGTTTTGCCGGCCTGCT
>CAZDSN010000329.1:0-5268 GCA_964507675.1 uncultured Ardenticatenaceae bacterium
GCCGTCACCGGCGGGGTCACAGGTGAGGACGAAGATTTGATCGCCTTCATCCCCACCAATTTCGGTCAAAATACCACGGGTTCCTGGCAGCTCTACTTCGACGGCTCCGATGTCGGCTTCGACCAAAGCCCCAACCAGGATATCTCCGCCGCCTGGGTCAATCTCTCCAATATAGACATCTACCTCAGCCCACTTGGCCCGGTTGGCCCTATCAGCGGTGATGACATCATCGTCTGTACACCAGGCTCGCTTGGTAACAACACCTCCTGCCTCAACCTCACCTTCTTCTGGAACGGAGCGGGCAGTGGGTTGGTGGGCAATATCAATGCCCTTGATTTGCGGTTTACCAACAGTCCGGTTCTGGAACCCCTCGGTCTGGAACCCTAGTGCGTGAGAAAAAGCCTGACTTTTATGCAAAAGTCAGGCTTTTTTCATTATCAAATTGACGGGCGCGCCCTGCGCTCAAAGGATAGCAGGTGCGGCAAACCTCCGTTTGCCGCCTGCTTCCATTATCTCATCAGGAGAAGAACTATGAATACTTCCCCCACACGTTCCTTTTTACGCAGCAGTTTTGCCTTGAGCCTGGGATTATTGCTGCTACTGGCTCTGCTGGCCTTGCTGGCCCCCCAGATTAATGCCGTCCAGGCCAACAGCCCCAGCGGCACATCCCTGATCATCAATGAATTAGATTCTGACACCGACGGCACAGATGCCGCCGAATTCGTCGAACTATTCGACGGCGGCGTAGGCAACACCCCCCTGGATGGGCTGGTGTTGGTGCTGTTCAACGGCAATGGCGACGTCAGCTATGAACCCGTCTTCGATCTGGATGGGTACAGCACCGACGCCAATGGTTACTTTGTGTTGGGCAATGCCGGCGTGCCAGGGGTGGTCATCACCTTTCCTGGCAATAGTCTGCAAAATGGCGCAGATGCCGCAGCCATTTACTTTGGAAATGCCACAGATTTCCCCAGCGGTACGCCCTTGACCACCACCAATCTGATTGACGCCATCGTCTATGACACTGCCGACGCCGACGATCCTGGCTTGCTGGCGCTGCTCAACCCCGGCCAACCCCAGGTAGACGAAGACGGCGCGGGCGACAAAGATTTTCACTCCAACCAGCGCTGCCCCAACGGCGCTGGCGGCGCGCGCAACACAGACACTTATATTCAGGACACGCCTACCTCTGGCGCAGCCAACAACTGCCCGCTGCCCAATGTCATTATCAACGAACTGGACTCGGACATGGCAGGCGATGAAACGACAGAATTTATCGAACTCTACGATGGCGGTGAAGGGAATACGTCACTGGATGGATTGGTGGTCGTTCTCTACAATGGCAGCAATGACGCCTCCTACATGCCTGTTCTTGACCTCGATGGCTATAGCACCGACGCCAATGGATATTTTGTCATTGGTGGCAGCGGCCTGGTAGATGCCGACATTATCGTCCCCGATCCCTTCTGGCTACAGAATGGCGCCGACGCTGCCGCACTTTACCTGGCAGACGCCACCGATTTCCCGGATCTAACGCCGGTAACCACCAATAACCTGATAGACGCCATTGTTTATGACACCGACGACAATGACGACGCCGGGCTGCTGGTGCTGCTCAACGCGGCGCAGCCCCAGGTAAATGAAAATGGCGCGGGGGACAAGGACAACCACGCCAACCAACGCTGTCCCAACGGCAGCGGCGGCGCGCGGAATACGGAAACGTATTTGCAGGCGCTGCCTACGGCCGGCGCAGCCAACAACTGCCCCATTGCCGGCGACCTATCGCTGACTAAGGACGGGCCAATGACTGTTTCGCCGGAACCAGGCAGCTTACTGGTGTATGATATCAGCCTGTCCAATGATGCCGATATGCCGGCATCCTCCCTCATCCTCACCGACACCCTCCCCGCCGGCGTCAGTTACGTCAGTGACAACAGCGGCGTCACCCCCGACAACCCGGCTGCCGGCGTCTACATCTGGTCTCTGCCGGACGTGCCCGCCATGATGACCGTCACCTTCCAACTGACGGCCACCCTTAATGTGACCCAAACCGGCGGCGTTATCCTTACCAATCAGGCCATGGTCAGCACCGATCAGGCTGGCGACGATCCTGCCAACAACAGCGACAGCGCAGACACCCTCGTCGCGCCCTTTGTAACGATTTATGACATCCAGATGGTGGCTGATCCTGGCGCAGACGACTCCTCCCCTTATGTGGGTCAGGTCGTGCTGGTGGAAGGTGTGGTCACCGCCGCTCCAGGGGAAATTGACACCCCCTCCCGCCTGTTTGTCATGCAAGACGCCAGCGGTGGCGCATACAGCGGCGTCCCCGTCTTCCGCAGCAGCGGCTTCGGCGGCCTGGTGGCCCCTGAAGGCAGCGTAGTGCGTGTCTTAGGAACCGTCAGCGAATACTTTGGGCTGACAGAACTGGACTTGAGCGGCGATCCCTGGAGCGTCGAAGTGCTGGGAACCGTACCCGAACTGGCTCCGGAACTCCTGGATACCGCCGGTTTTGACGACGTAGACCGGGCTATTTCCGAGCCGTGGGAAGGCGTTTTGCTGGAATTCCAGGCAGCCACGGTCACTGACGACGACCTGGGTTTTGGGGAATGGTATTTCGACGATGACAGCGGCCCGGCCCGCGCTGACGATCTGGGCGACCGGGATGGCAACCTGACCTACCTGCCGCAATATGGAGACTTCTACGGCTACATCCGCGGCATCGGCTACTACTCGTTCGATAACTTCAAACTGCTGCCCCGCCGCAATGAAGACATTGGCCTGCAAGCGCCTGCCCCTGAAATCAACAAGGAAGCGCCCGTGCTGGCCATCCCCGGATCGTTGTTTATGTACGACATCACCGTCAACAACGAACTGGGTTATGACCTGACCGACGTGGTGATCACAGATGTGGTTCCCGCCAATACCACTTTCGCTTATGCCAGCGATGCCGGCACAATAGACAACGACATCGTCACCTGGAACCTGGGCACACTGCCCAATTTCGGCAGCGTGAGCGTCAGCTTTGCCGTCACCGCCACCACAGAAATCACCACTGTCTACAACGACAACTACGCCATTCGTGCCGGCAACTTCATCACCGCCACCTTTGGTCCTACTGTCGTTACCCACATCGGCAATGAGCTAAACATCCACCACATTCAAGACGCCGCCCACGTCTCTCCGTTCTATGGCGCTGCTGTCTCCGGTGTAGATGGCATCGTTACCGTTGTAGATAATAACGGTTTCTATATACAGGAAGCCATCGGTGACGCCGACAACAGCGACGCCACTTCCGAAGCGATCTACGTTTACACAGGCAGCGCCCCCTCCGTCGTGGTAGGCGACGCAGTTGTGGTTGAGGGAACTGTAAACGAGTTCTATCCAGGCGGCATCAGCAGCGGCAACCTGCCCACAACGGAAATTGACGCCGACACAGTGACCTGGCTCTCCAGCGGCAACCCTCTGCCCGCGGCTATCATCCTCGGCAACGGCGGTCGTATCCCGCCGGCCATGATCATTGACAACGACAGCAATGGTCCTGTCGAAGACGGCGCTGTGTTCGATCCGCAACAGGATGGCATTGACTTCTATGAAAGTGTAGAAGCGATGCTGGTGCAGGTCAATGAGGCCCTGGCCGTCGGCGCAACCACCAGCTTTGGTGAAATTGGCATTGTCGGCGACAACGGCGCCCATGCTTCCGGGTTAACCAACCGCGGCGGCATTGCTATTCAAGCGGATGACTTCAACCCCGAACGCATCCTGATTGATGACGGTCTGGTTTCCAATCCGCCACAAGTCAACGCCGGCGAAATGTTCACCGCGCCCATTGTGGGCGTCATGAGCTACAGCTTCGGCAACTTCAAGCTGCTCAATCTAGACCCCTTACCCGCCACCACAGGCACATTGGACCTGGAAGTGACTACGCCTGCCGCCGATGAGGAATTGAGCGTGGCCACCATGAATGTGGAAAACCTGGACCCTGGCGACGATGCAGCCCGCATCAATGGTCTGGCGAGTCGTATCGTTAACCATCTGCTGTCGCCCGACATCATTGGTCTCCAGGAAGTTCAGGACAATAACGGCCCCACAGATGATGGCACGGTGGACGCCAGCGCCACTTATCAGGTCTTAATTGACGCTATCGTCGCCGCCGGCGGTCCCACTTACGAGTTCCGCGACATCGCCCCAGAAAACAACGTGGATGGCGGCGAACCAGGCGGCAACATCCGTGTGGGCTTCCTCTTCAATCCGGCGCGGGTCACCTTTGTGGATCGGCCTGGCGGTAACGCCACCACAGCCACTGGTATCATTGCCGGCATCGGCGGCCTGGAATTAACGTACAGCCCTGGCCGCATCGATCCGACCAACGCTGCTTTCGATGACAGTCGCAAGCCGCTGGCGGCAGAGTTCCTGTTTAACGGCGAAACGGTGTTTGTTATTAACAACCACCTCAACTCTAAAGGGGGCGACCAGCCGTTATTTGGCCGTATCCAGCCTCCAGAACGGGCCTCTGAAGTGCAGCGTCACGCACAGGCCGGGGTCATCAACGCATTCGTAGACAGTGTGCTGGCGCTGGACCCGCTGGCCCGCGTAGTGGTTTTGGGCGACCTGAATGACTTCGATTTCTCCGAAACGCTCAGCATCCTGCGTGGTGAGGCAGACGGTAGTGTGGCGCTGTACAATCTGGTCAGCGAACTGCCGCCGTTGGAACGATATACGTATGTGTATGACAGCAACGGCCAGGTGTTGGACCAGGTACTGGCCTCGCCCGGGCTGTATGACGTGCTCAGTTTCGTGGACATCGTGCACACCAACGCGGAATTCCCACCAGACAGCCAGGTGACCGACCATGACCAGGTGTTGGGGCGCTTCACGCTACCCGGCGCACCTGAACTGCACATTGCCAAACTGGTGGAACTGCCGCGCGACCCGGTATTGCCCGGCGACGTGGTCACCTTCACCATCATTCTGAGCAATACAGGTTATGCCGACGCTGTAGATGTGCTGGTAACGGATATGGTCCCTGAGGGGCTCGAATGCGAGGACGTTTCCGAAACGGTCACCGTGCCGGCAACAGGCGAACTGGTCATCATCCGCTTCACGGCGCACGTGGCTGAGGATACCTGGGAGATGACAATCACCAATACAGCCAGCTACGACCACAGTTCGGGCAGCGGCTCCGCTTCGGTGTCCTTTACCGTTGGCTCGCAGCCTTTCTACGAGCTTTTCTTTGCTGTATTCGCCAAACCCTGATCCCAAACAGTT
>CAZDSN010000330.1:0-5268 GCA_964507675.1 uncultured Ardenticatenaceae bacterium
GGCGGCAATTCATCCACAGGCTAAACAGCCAAAATGAGAATTACTGCCGGCAACAAGAATTCCCAGAATCTCAACAGCAGCCCATCATCAGCCGCTTTGACTTCTTGCGGACAGGTCATAATTCACGATTAACAATTCCTTGATCGGGCCGCGGCTGTGGGCTTTGCTGTTGATGTTGCGGCGGGCCATGATGGGGATCAGGCGATAACCATGTCCTTCGTAAAGTTCATACACCAGGGGGGCTGCGGAGTTACTTAACATAACAAGGCAGCCACGCCGCGTCAGGTCGTGGACCGTTTGCGCCAGACGACGTTGATCGGCGACATCAAATCCATATTGGTTGTAGCTGGTGAAGCTGCTGGTGGCGTTCAAAGGCGCGTAAGGGGGATCAAAGTAGACAAAATCACCGGCTGCCGCATTTTTTACCACTTGCGCAAAATCCCCTGGTCGCAGCAGGACCCCCTGTAAGGCGGCAGCGGCGGCGCGCAAGCGGGCCGGATCGCAAATCTTGGGTCGCTTGTAGCGACCAAAGGGTACATTAAACGCTCCCTGGCGATTCTCTCGATACAACCCGTTATAACAGGTTTTATTCAGGAAAATAAGGCGAGCGGCGCGGGCCGCGGGTGACAGGGCAGCCGGGTCTTGCGCCCGCACCTGATAATAGTAATCGTGGTCATTGTAATGGGGCTGTAAGGCGCCAATCACGCCCTCCACATTTTGCTGCACTTGCTGGTAGAGTTCAATCAAGCTGGCGTTTACGTCGGACAAGGTGGCGCGTGGGGGGCGTAAATAGAAAAAGAGGGCAGCGCTGCCAATGAATGGTTCGTAATAATGGCTTATCGTTGGCAGTGGCGGCAAAAAGGGGTGGTATTGAGACAGCAAGCGAACCTTGCCGCCGGCCCATTTGAGGAACGGGGCCACGGGGTTAGAGGGCGTCATGGACATACCCTCATTATACTGGTATCCTGCCAAATACGTCAGGCGCGGGCACGAGGCTCTGCGGCTGGCGACTCTGCTGCTCTTTCTGGCTGCAAATGCAGCCGGTGCGCGGCGGCGTTCTCGATCTTCTCCCGGCTAAACAGCATCGGATGATAGCGGTGGGCGTGCCAATCAGGGATGCCATCCTGGTAATGGGCGCTGGCCGGGTGGGCGGACTGCCCGCCGGGCAGGGCCGCCAGGCTGTTGTCCCATTCGCCTACGTCCAGGATCATGCGCGTGCTGGCAATACTGTAAATGGGTTTCGGTGGAAAATGGGGGGTAATGCCGGCCTGATTGACGGTGTAGCTGTCGCCGTTGAGGGGGAGCGTGATCGGTTTCCACAGTTTGCCCAGTCCGGGAATGCGGCTGAGGTGGTTATGCAGCTGTACCTGGTGCAGCCGTCCCCAGGTCCAGGAGGCGGGATCGGGGCCATACTGCTGCGCCAACTGCGCCAGAGCGCGCTGCAGCGCCGGCTTCAACAGCGGCCGCATCGCCCCCACCCAGGCCGGCGGTTCTTTCTCCAGCCAGCGCAGGGCAAGTTCCATCGATGTATTGTAGAAGGAGTTGCTGGGGAATCCCTCTAAGAATCCACTGCCTAACAGCAGTTCCGCCAGGGGACCGACTGCCTGGGTTATGGAAGACTCGACATAAAATGTAAAGAGGGTGAAAAACAGACTGGGGGCAACGATGCCGGCATCCATCGTCCCATCCCAGGCCGCCAGCCGTGTCCAGGCCCACATCTCCAGTTCGCTGGACAACGATTCGGGCGGCAACCAGGGCAGCGCGGCGGAGAGGAAGCGCCGCGCGAATAAGGAAACGGCGTCGGTCTGGATGGCTGCCTGATCCGCCAGCGACAGGGGCGAGCGCTCTTTGATCATTTGTACAATGCGGTCAGCGCGATAATGGGGCAGCCATTCACCCGTCAGCCAGTGTGGATAGCCATCTCCCACCACGCGGTTATTGGCGGTGACAACGTACCCGTCAAGGGGATCAACCTGCATGGGCATTTCCGCAAAGGGAACCCACCCTTGCCAATCATATGCCGTATCCCACCCTGGTGCGGGCACCAGTCCTTCGCCGCGCTGCCGCAGCGGCACCATCCCCGGCATCATGTAGCCGATATGCCCATCTACATCGGCGTAAACCACATTTTGCGGCGGAAAACCCCAACCGCGCAGCCCCTGGTAAAAGGATGTCCAGTCAGTGGCCTGCGCCAGGCGCAGCAGCGTTTGCAGATGATCGCTGGGGGCAAACGCCGACCATTGCAGCGAGAAAGTGCGGTGTTCTCCAGGAATCAACGAGGAAACGATTGGTCCGTGACGAGTATAGGGTACATCGAGGATAACCGGCTGCCGCCGCCCGCGCACCTTGATCACCTCCCGCCGCACATCCATCTTTACCCAACGGCCATCCGCTTCTACCAGCGTGGGATCATCAGGGTGCAGCCGTTCCAGAAAAATATCTACCACATCCGGGAAGGCGTTGGTGATGCCCCAGGCCACTCGCGTGTTGTGCCCAATGATCACGCCGGGCACGCCTGGAGAGGTGAAACCTGTCACGTTGTAACGTCCCCCAACCAGGTGGTTTTCGTACCACAACGTGGGGAAAATGGCAGCCAGGTGGGGATCGTTAGCTAACATGGGGCGACCACTCTGCGTCCACTGCCCATTGACCACCCAGTTGTTGCTGCCCACATCAGGGCCGCCGGGCACATATCCCAGGGGTAGATAACGCATCGCCTCGCGGTAGGCATCCATCATAGCCGCCAACAGGTGCGCGCCAACCTGTACGGAAGGCAATATCGTCTGGTAGCTGTCGTCATAGGTAGGCGTCAGATCGGCGGTTTTCTCAGGGCCAAGCTTTTCAATCAACAGCGCCCGTCCTAATTCTGCCTCCCAGTTGGCGGAAAGCCCCCAGGCCAACACTGCCCCCCACAAGGCGCTGTGCAGCGGCTGCCACGGCTCGGGACGGCAGGCCAGTAAAGCGTATTCAACCGGCCAGTTCCCCTGGGCAATAAACGCATTGACGCCCTGGGCAAAGGCATCGGCAGCAGCCTGCGACTCTTCGCTGGCGTCTATTACTTGGGCCTCGCCAGCGCGCACCCAACCAAAAATGCGGGCGATCCGGTCTGTGGGCAGGCCAGGCGGCCCCACCAGTTCGCTCAGCCGCCCTCCTCCCAGCCGCCGGTTGCCGTCCATCTGAAACAGCCGGTCTTGCGCCTGGACGTACCCCTGGGCAAAAAACAGGTCATGCTCCGTCTGGGCATAAATATGGGGGACGCCCCACCGGTCGCGGATGATCTCTACGGGATGGCTCAAACCCTTCAGAGTAAAGCTGCCATCCAAGCCGTGCAGCGGGCGCTGCCAGAACTGGCGCAGCGAGTGGCGCAGGGCGTAGCTGATGCCGGCAGCGCCCGCCGCCAGCAAGGTAGGACCAAAAACACGTCTGGCAAAAAGCGGGGAAGGTTTCATAGTAAAAAAGAAAACGGGCTGAAGGAGTGTCAGGCTGGCGTGGTCAGCGGCTCTTTGAAATCATACAATCCATCGTGGAAACCCCAGCGGCAGCCACAACCAGGGCAGGTGAGGCTGCCCTGGCCAACCGTGACCAGCGGCACGCGGCAATGGGGGCAGGCAAAGAAAAGGCCAGGGGAGGCCACCTGGCTGCGCGGGGGATGTTGGGAGTGCACAAAAACACTGGGGGCAAGCTGCCACCACCGGCCTGTCGGCTGGGCCAGGCGGTCCAGGGTCACCAGCAGAGAGGTGGGAACGAGTTTTTTCAGAGGGGCCAGGCGAAAATGGGAGACGGTGCGCATGGCGCCAGGGGAGAAACCCGCCTGGCGCAGTTGCTGCTGTATCCAGGTGGGGTGGAAATCGAAATTAAGTTCGGCAAATTCCACCGGATCGAGGGAGAAGGGAGACCACGGCTGGCGGCGCAGCAGGTAGCGGAGGATGGCTTTGAGGTTGTGTTTGTTGGCAAATTCGAGAATGTATTGGCCGCCAGGGTGAGCAATGCGCGCCAGTTCGGTAAATAAAGCAGGCACATCGGCCGCATGGTGGATGGTGCGCACCTGGGTAATGGTCTGGAACAGGCCATCTACAAAAGGCATCTGGTACCAACTGCCGGCGACGAAGATGAAGCGGGGGTCAGGCCCCAGGTGGGACTGCGCCTCGCGCAGCATGGTGCGCGAGTAATCAAAGAGGACGACTTGTTGGTAGCCGCTGTATTCATCTGCCAGCCGGCCAAAGCCGGCGCCTATTTCGATGAGGGTGTCGCCCGATGCCGGCATCAGGCGGCGCAGCGCCACCCGTTCCACTAAATCTTCATAATTTCGTCCCTGCCCCTCCCAAAAACGGGCGCGATAGTCGGAACCTTCGTAATCGCAAATGCGTGGCGTATCCATAAAAGAAAGGGGGCGGGTAGAGCCTGAAGGTCAGGGGCGCTGCGCCTGGTCGGGCGTTGTATCTTCCGGCGGCAGCGAGCGACCGCGCAGCCGCTGCAACAGTTCTTCGTTGCTGGAAGGCAGGCTGGTCAGCAACCGGTTCAGGGGAGCAAACAACTGTTGCAGTTGATCGAATGGCTGCCCCAATTCCGTTTCTTGCAGCGGGATATTGACGTCCACAGACAGAGCCACCGGAATCTGTTGATCCACGGGCACTTCCAGGGCTAACTGGACGGGGAGGGGCAGGTTGGCGGGCAGTTCAATAGCCACAATTCCGCGAATCGTCCCGCCGCCATCTGGTAAGATAAATTCTGCCGGCACTTGCAGCGGCACGGCGGCGGTGGTAGTCACGACTGTCTCGGTGGACAAAGGCAGCGTAAAGGCAATCGGAATCACATCATTTACTTCAATGGTGCGCGCTATTTTCGCCTGCCCCATTTGCACAAAACTGTCATTCAACCCACCCACCAGGGGCTCGGCCACGTCATTGACAATGGGAATGATCAGAGGAGCAGCCACCAGCAGCACGATCAGAAAAATAGCGTTAAAGATAAACGAAAAGATAATGGCAAAATTCTTAAAAGCCTGCCACGGCTTCCCTTGCCAGAACGTTTTTGTCATCACAACCTCCAAAACGACTGCGGGTTGACATAGTGTCGAGAACATCATGGTAACACGGAATGAGGATTTGGCAAATGCAGCCATTCTCCATCAGCAATTCTCAATTTGAACAGGCTTGCTCCTTTGGCCGTTGGTGGAAACCATTGTAAGAGAAGCCCCCCACCCCCCACCCCCCTTCCCCCGAGGGGGAAGGGGGCTTTGGGCTGAGGGCGAGGGGCGCTGCGCGCCCC
>CAZDSN010000331.1:0-5268 GCA_964507675.1 uncultured Ardenticatenaceae bacterium
GCCATCGTCGTGGGCGTATAACGACCAGGCGATGACCGTTTATGCCACCAATCCCATTTCGGCCACGGCGCTGTTGGACGCAGCCGGCTGGGGTTGGCCGGATGGCGTGCCGCAGCGCCAAAAAGAGGCGCAGCCCTTCTTGCTGCGGCTGCTTTACCCGGATACCCCGGCTGACGCGGCGTTGGCTGCTGAAATTGCCAGGCAGTGGTCGGCGCTGGGAGTGGCTGTCACCTTGCAACCCGCGCCGTTGGCTAACCTGGCGACCGCTTTGCTGCAGCGCGTCTACGATGTGGCCCTGGTGGAGATTACTCCGTTGGGCGATCCAGACCTGTATGATTTCTGGAGCCAGGAAGCTATTGTGCGCGGTCGCAACTATGGCGGCTGGAACAATCGCCGCGCCAGCGAAGCGCTGGAAGAGGCGCGGCAGTTGTGGCCACTGGACGAACGGCGCGTGCGCTATGATCGTTTCTTGTTTTATTACGACAACGATTTGCCGGCATTAACCCTCTACCAGCACGTTTACACCTATGGCTTGAGCCAGGCTGTCAATCAGTTGGGGGGTAGCAGCCTGGCCGACATTGGCCTGATTCACGAACCGCGCGACCGCTACCGCACGCTGCCCGATTGGTTCCTGGTTTACCGCGATGTGCTGGTAGCCTGCCCCGAACCCACAACCACGCCTGCCTCCTCGCCCTGAGGTCGTTCCTTGTTTTCACCGCAAAGCCCGCCAAGAACACAAAGGAAGAATCCTGGCGTTCCTGGCATCTTGGCGGTGAATTCTTAAATCTGCCAGTCAATCAGCCCTGTAAGCATGTAAGCAACTCTTAAGCTGATGTCATCATGGCTTCATCTTTCTATGTTATAATAAAAATCTGTGTTTGATAGATTGATTCAACTTTCTTGCACTTCAGGCCAGGTGGCTGGCGCGCAGTTTCTGACTACTGCTCCCTAGCCACTGACGCCTATTTGCAGCAGGAGCAAAGACAATGATTAACGGATGGGAATGGATAGTCATTCTGGCGGTGGTTCTGCTTGTTTTTGGAGTGGGACGCATCAGCAAATTAGGCGAAGAAATGGGGAAGGGGATTAAAGCCTTTCGCCAAGGGGTCCGTGAAGGCCAGGAAAATGAAGACAGCGCAGATGGCAGCGCGGATAATGACGCTGTTAGCAGCACTAATAGTGATGCTAACAGCGCCGGCAAATCATAGAAACGGCAGCAGACAGGTGACAGGGTGTGATCGTGAGCCGGCCTCACTGATTCACTAACCCCACGCTGCCGGCAAGAAGGCATCAGAAACAGAGATATGGACAGCTTCCTCGGCGTTGGTTTGCCAGAACTGTTGGTCATCCTGCTGTTAGCCGGCGTCATCATGGGGCCGCAGCAAATCTTGCGGGTAGCCCGTTTATTGGGCGTCTGGACGGCGCGCGTGCAGCGCGAGTACCGCGGCTTTGTGCGGCAGCTCAATAAAGAGATTGACGACATGGAAGCCCAGGAACTCAAGCAAGCCTTTAAGGAAGTACAAAAAGTTGGACAGCAAATAAACTCCCTGCGGCGGGACGTGCGCACCGCGCCCGGCACCCTGCTGCGCCAGGGGGAAAAAGCCGCCGGCGACGCCAACCGGCAGTTACAGGCGGCCATAGCCGCCGGCGCGCCGGTCAAAACGGGCACGCCCGTGACAGGCGAAGCCGAAAACAGTATCCAGCCGCCCCAGCCTGTAGATATTGAAGACGACCCGGCCATCTAAGCCCGGCCACAGCCGCGTTATGAACGAAGCAGCCAAAGAGATCCCCCAATCAGAAATGACCCTGCTGGGGCATTTAGGCGAACTGCGCCGCCGTCTGGTGTGGGTAGGGGCTGGTCTGTTGGTGGGGACCGTTATCAGCCTTGTTTTTGCCGAGGCGCTGCTGAATTTTTTAACGCGCCCTTATGGCGATCAGTTGCAGACGCTGCGCCCTACGGAAGGCGTGGAGACGTACTTTAAGATTGCCCTGCTTTCCGGGGCGATCCTGTCCATGCCCATCATTTTGTTGCAGGTGTGGAAGTTTATCAGCCCTGGCCTGCTGCCGCAGGAGAGACGGTACATCTACGTTTTCTTGCCCAGCGCCATGCTCCTCTTCCTGTTGGGCATTACTTTTGCCTGGTATGTGCTGCTGCCGGCAGCCATCACCTTTCTCGATGGTTTCCTGAACACGGTTTTTATCACCGAATGGACCAGTCAGGAGTACATCGGCTTTATCACCACCTTCCTGTTCTGGATTGGCGTCAGCTTTGAAATGCCTGTGATTGTCTATTTCATTGCTCGCGTGGGCATTGTCAGCGCCGACACGCTGCGCCAACAGTGGCGCACCGCCATTGTGATCATTGCCATCCTGGCGGCCGCCGTCACTCCCACCGTAGACCCGGTGACCATGATGTTGACCATGGCTCCCTTAATCGTGTTGTACGTGCTCAGTCTAGGCTTGGCTCGCATTGGGCAGCGCCAGTTTGAACGCGCCATGGCCCTGGAAGATGATCTCACGCAGAGGCGCGGAGAACGCTGAGAAAAGGCGAGTCCCAAGCCGCTATTGCCCCAATGCGCATTTCACGCAGAGGCGCGGAGAACGCTGAGAAAACTTCGTGTTCATTTGTGTCATTCGTGGCAAAAATTTAGTAAGTAAGCGCCAGGACGGCATCTACTGAGTCTTCCACCGAAATTTTGCCGGCCACAATTGCCCGCCGGTACTCCTTTTCCCAGGCAAACGTCAGGGGCATAGCCAGTTCCAATTCCCGCAGCATCAGCCGGGCAATGGGGCCAGCCTCTTCCAGAAAACCACTGTCGGTGAAACCCGCCACCGCTGCCGGCACGTCATAGGGCAGCCGCACTACTTCCGCCTGCCAGCCGCCGCGCTGCCAGCAGAGTTGGCCATAGCCGGCGCGCAGGTCGCCATCAAAAGGCATTCCCACCGAACCGGTATTGATCACCAGCGCCTGATCCAGCCGGCGCACAAAGGCGCGATGGGTGTGGGCGGTGGCGAACAATGCCGGCAGCGGCCCAATCTTATCCCGCAGCACCCCATCGGGCATATCATGAAAAAGCGACTCGCGGTTGTTGCGGATAGAGGCGTGTGTCAGGCGCACTTCGGCGCCGTCGGGACCGGTAAAACTGATCAGGTGCGGCATCCGCTGCAGCGCCTGCAGTTCGCCGTTTAATTTCTGGTAAGTCCAATAGGAGTTGCGCCGGATCTCGAATTCGGGACCGTTGGTGGGCAGGTGCGGGTCGGCGTTGCTGAGGACGTAATCTTCATGGTTGCCGCGAATGAGCTGCCACCCGCGTGTTTGCCGCCGCTCTTCCATCAAATCCAGGCAGGCTACGGGCCAGGGGCCGCGATTCACGATGTCCCCATTGACAAAGACGCGATCCGGCTGCCAGGCGTCCACGTGGGCCAGGATGGTGTGCAATGCCGGCAAGTTCCCATGAATATCAGACAGAACGGCAACTTTCATACGCCGCCGATCCTACTCCCACCCCCCTCATTCGTCAATACAAGCGAGCCATAAGCAATACAAAACGTAGGGCGGGCATCTTGCCCGCCACCCAGTTTGCCCCGTGCAAAAGCGCAACCCAACAAACAGTAACAGCCTGCCGCCCAGCAGCGCCAGCCTGCTGCCCCCTTCTGGGGATTTTCTGGCGCATTGCGCCAGAAAATCCCCAAAATAAAGTTGGCAGCCCCGCCGCAGGCGGGGCTGCCAGCCGCTGCCCCAGTAACGCCTTTTGCCATTTTCAGTTACACTTACTCCCTGCTTCAACCCTCATCCTGCATACGTTGAAAAGCGGACAAACTAACAGTTTGTCCTACATTTTCTCCGCGTCCGCCGCGCCTCCGCGTCTTCCGCGCCTCCGCGTGAAATCTGTTTTCAAAGGAACCGCTATGCCCAAAATCACCTTTATCGGCGCCGGCAGCACCGTCTTTGCCAAAACCCTGCTCGGCGACATCCTCAGCTTCCCCGAACTGGCGCACGCCGCCATCTGCCTGCACGACATTGACCCCGAACGGCTGGCAACTACCGAAATCGTAGCCCACAAACTGGCTACAACGTTGGGCGTTTCCCCGGCCATAGAAACCACCACCGACCGCCGCCGCGCCCTGGACGGCGCCGATTACGTCATTTGCATGATCCAGGTCGCTGGCTACAAACCAGGCACCGTCATTGACTTCGAGATACCCAAACGGTACGGCTTGCGCCAGACCATTGCCGATACCCTGGGCATTGGCGGCATTATGCGCGGGCTGCGCACCATTCCCGTGCTGCTGGACATTTGCGGCGACATGGCGGAACTGTGCCCCGACGCCTGGCTCCTCAACTACGCCAACCCCATGGCCATGAACTGCTGGGCCATCAGCCGCGCCAGCCGGATTAAGACGGTGGGCCTGTGCCACAGCGTGCAGGGCACGGCGGCGCAGTTGGCGTACGACATCGGCGTGCCGGTGGATGAGATTAACTATTTGTGTGCCGGCATCAACCACCTGGCTTTTTACCTCCAATTCGAGCGCAGCGGGCAAGATTTGTATCCAGAAATATTTCGCGTAGTCAATAACAACAAAACCCCCACCTATAACAAAGTTCGCTACGACATCCTCACCCGGCTCGGCTACTTCGTCACCGAATCCAGCGAGCATTTCAGCGAGTATGTGCCCTGGTTCATCAAACGAGACCGTCCCGACCTGATTACGCGCTACAACATCCCCCTGGACGAATACATCAGCCGCTGCGAACTGCAAATACAAGGGTGGGAGGGACTGCGCGCCTATCTGGAAATGACAGACACGCTGCCCGTGGAACGCAGCGGCGAGTATGGTTCCCTCATTATCCACAGCCTGGAAACCGGACAGCCGCGGGTGGTGTATGGTAACGTGCCCAACACTGGGCTGATAGACAACCTGCCCGCCGGCTGCTGCGTGGAACTACCCTGCCTGGTAGACAAAAACGGCGTGCAGCCCACGCGCATTGGCTCGCTGCCGCCGCAGTTGGCGGCCCTGATGCAGACCAACATTAACGTGCAGGCGCTGACGGTGGAAGCCGCCCTGACGCACAAGCGGGCACACATCTACCACGCCGCCATGCTCGACCCGCATACCGCCGCCGAACTGGATTTAGATCAGATATGGGGCCTGGTGGATGCGTTGATAGAAGCGCATGGGGAGTGGCTGCCGGCGTATCCATAATAATGAATGGGTGAATGGGTAAATGGGTGAATTCGTGAATAGTTAATGGGGATTCTGGCGTGG
>CAZDSN010000332.1:0-5268 GCA_964507675.1 uncultured Ardenticatenaceae bacterium
CCAAGGAGGCTTGGCGTGGGAACTAATTCCATCAACAAAAACCTCTCGCACCCCCTCCGGCAAGGCACGAAGCTGCTGGCGAACGTACTCCGTATGAGCCGTCACCTGGTCAAAGAAGTTCAGGTAGTAAACGGTGTAAGTCTGAATGCCCTTTTCAACCGGCTCCAACAATTCGCCAATTAAGCGGGTCTCATTCCGCGCCAACCCATCTAATTTTGCCAAAGCCTGTTCCCCATAAGCAAACGCTTTCCGCACCTCGCTGAACTGCGTCTGCTCTGGCGTCCTGGCCCCAACATAGCGGGCAACTGCTCGCAGACGGTGCTGGTACTTATAAAATGCCCGCGCCTGCTGGATTTCAGCCAGATGACTGGCAAAATCATCCACGTCAGCCTGGCTCGCCAGGTTACTCTGATACACCTGATAGCCAAATGCTTTATCCAGCCCATGGCGTAAGGAGGGCAGCGGATCGGCGAGATCACTGACCGGTCTGGCTAAAAAAACTTTCCAGGCTGCCAGGCTCTCCGCAAAGAGATTGGGCTGTTTGATTTCGGCAAAGAGATCAGCCAGGCCAGTGCGTAACGCTTCAATTTCTGGCAGTTGTTCTTTCTTGTAAGCCAGCAGCCGCCGCACCCCGTCCTGAATATCTGATTCTTGCTTTACTTCTCGCAGAGAATCATCCTCCAGGAGGAGGGCTGTAAAGGGGGCCAGAGTTTCCCAACCTTCCGGTGGCCTGAGTAACTGAATTTGCTTAATGGCATCCAGAACGGCCACTTTGAAATCAACGGCAGCGATATTGCTATAGTCAATGGCTTCGACTGGCATGCGCCGTCCGGTTAAGGACAGACGAACTTTGCCTTGCTGCACCAGGCACAGCAGATAAAGCTGCACCATGCGGCGGCTCAGACCATAGTTGCGACCGCCAGGCCCGCCAATCCCCATGAAGTTTTTGTACAGGGTGACGATGGACATAGCCGTGCTGGTATCGCCCAGCTTCTCCTGGATGAAGGCGAACATGTCGGCTGCATAGACGCATTCGCCAATATCGAGTTTTTTGTCGTTTGGCCGGCGCATGATCCGCAGGTCAAAGCCATAATTTTGGGCGGCTGAAATGTCCTTATCGGGCCTGGCCCCGCGAGGAATCTCGCCAACCTTCACGATCCCATTAATGACGTTGATGGCGTTGGTATCGTTAAAGGGCGCCGGTGCGGTAAACGCCAATTCCTTGCTTTCGTAAACGGTATCCAGCGCCTGCTGCACCAGGGGCGTCAGAATAGCCGGCAGCTCGCCTTGAACCTCAAAGCTCATGTGGGAATGATCCAGGGTGGTGAGCCGGCCGCGGCCGTAGCTATCGGGGACAATGCGATAAATGGTGCCCATCTGGTCGCGCAGCCGCTCCTGCACCCAATTGAGTACCACTCGACCCTCTTCGGTGTCCCGGTTGCGGAAATCGCCAACAAGCGTGCGGTAGGCGGTAAAGTCAGCCAGCAGCGACTGTTCCAGTTGCGTCAGGGAATCGGGCGACCAGAAAAGAACGCGGCTGTCCTTCTTGTCTGCCACAAGCTGGCTTAACTCGTTCGTGGCCGGCGTATTGCTGATGAAGACGTGGTAATCCAGTCCTGTCTCGGCGCTGTTGATGGAGGGGAGGATGCCATTGCGCCGGGCAATGCCCAGTAAATCACGCATGAAAACCCGGCCGGTTATTTCACGACCATGCCACTTGAGCGTCACATCTTTTTGGCTATCTGGCGCAATTTCGCGGAAGATAGAACGCAAGCCAGAGGCTAAATCCAGCGTGACCAGATTGGTTGTTACCTGCCACCCGTCAAGCGCCAGCAGCGCCTCCCATGCCTGGCGACGCAGCAGTTCATCCTGTTCAGCCTCTGCTCGTGCTCGTTGAAAATGCTCACGGGGGTCCGTGCCGCTGCCAGTGGGATTAAAGCGGAAAGCGGCGCCTACTTTGGAAACTTGGGCCAGCTCACGGGCCACGGTATCGGTCAGGATTTCATAATGATCGAGATTATCCTGTAAATCGGCCGCTTGCTCTTTGTCATGGTCTTTCCACTCCATGACGTTGTTCATCAAATCCTCGTGACTGAGGCCATTGGGCGCCATATCGGCCACGTGGTAAAGAAACAACGTTTTAATTATCTTTTCGCAGCGGTTCCGGTAGACTTTCAAGTGCCCTTTCGTTATCGTATCCAGTTGGTGCCGGGCAGCCTCGTAGGCTTTCCATTCATCGGGCCACCTGGTTTTGACGGCGGCGATACCCCGTGTCGTACCGGATGGGTCTTCCTCGTACTCCACCACGTCGTCGAAAAGCGACCACAAAGTCACCATCTCCCGCGACTGTTTCTTCCGTTGCGTTTTGAGTGTTTGCAGCATGAAGTAAAGTGCAGAGCGCACGGTGGTCAGGTTGTACGAAACCGTGCGCACCAGGTCAATACTGGGCGGATAGAAGGGGAAGAAACGGGCAAATTCATCACGGCCGATAGCTTCTGGCCAGCTAAAGCTGCGCTTGTAATCTTCATAATATTGGTCAATGGCTGTTGGCTCTGTCACTTCCCGCACCCGTGCCAGGGCAATGTCATAGTAATAATCTTGCTTGTTCAGCAGCGGCACCAGGTCCAGGCGTTCACGGGCAATGATGTTCTTAACCCCCATCATTTTACTCTCAATAGCCTGCTGCGCCGTGCAGATGGTCCAGACAGGCAGGTTTTCCACTTTTGCTAGCCGGTTGGAAAGCACAACGAGGGTCTTTTCATCATCGGCTCGCTGCGTGTCAGAACGTTCCTTCATAAAAAGCGACATCTCGTCCAAAATAAGCAGCAGGCCAGCATACCCATAGGTTAGAATCCGCTGTACCATGTGCTTCAGCACCTCTTCTGTTTCCATCGGTATCTGCGGACGGATTTTTAGATATTTCTCGTAGAAGTCCCAGAGTCGCTGGCCGCAGTCCCGTTGGACGCCTGGGTCCGGGTTGTTTTGCAGGTCGTCGAGAAAATCGGTGATATCTTCCTGTTCTTCCTCGTCAAAATAGTTGGGGTCGCGCAAGAACTTAGTCAGGTCATGCCGGTAGCGTTCGAAATCAGCCGTGTTCAAAAAGCGCTCAGCCAGAATTTGCGTCGGATAGAAAGGCAGAGATTGGCCTGTCTCTTTAACAAACTGATCGGCGACTGCATCCAGGACGTATTCAGTTAATGTTTTATGGCTATCGCGCATACCAATAGCGCCGCCGCCCTGACCTACCAGCGTTTTGACGGCCACAAAGATGCCTTTGCTTTCCTTTGTCTTCCTGGCCAGGCCGTTTTCGTAGAAGTTATACAGACTCTCGCGCCGCCCTAAACCAGTCTCCCTTTCCTTTTTCCGCACTATTTCCCATTCTTCTTCACCCCCCAACGCCAACGCGCCAATAAAGGAGACCAGGTGGGATTTGCCGGAGCCAAACTCCGCCTGAATCCAATACCCCTGTCCAATAGGGTTGTCCTTTCTTTCCGGCAAATAGGGGGCAGCCATCTGGCGGAAAATATCGTTAAGAAAAGAGCGAACAGGGTCAATCAGGAACTCTTCTACCGTGCGCGTTTCCGCCTGGCGTAAATGGCGAGCCGCGTCAGCTCCCCCGCTTGCCCAAGTGTGTCTTTCGACCACATATACGCTGATGATCTTTTCGGGAATATTGATAATCTGGTCTAGTGATCGGCGTTGGAAAAGCGATTCCTGGCTCATGGCTTACTCTGTTAGTTCCCACAAATGGTTATCGGCGATCAGGTTGGGTGGAATGACACGTTGAAATTTCGGCGGCGCCTCGTGAAACACTGTTAAGTATTCTCCGCGGCGCTCGGCTGGCAATAGCAAGAGGATATGGCTTTGGTTGGAAGCGCGCGTCCGTAATACGCTTAATTCTAGATTATAGGCAAATAGCAGCTCTAGCTGTTTCAAGATAGCCAGGTCTGTTTGCTGTAATAGCTCATTCAGCAAAGCGTCAAATTCCTGGTTTAACCGGTGGGCGACTGTTTGTGGGCGTCTGGCTTCAGCGTCAACAAGCCGGCGCAGATCGGCATCGCCAATACGCCTCAGGAGTTCATAGTTGACATTAACCGGCAGTGGAAACGGGCGCTCCTGGTGACTGTGGGCTTGCGCCAGGTGTTCACGTTCAAATTGCTCTAGTTGCGCATAGGCCCCCAGAACGCCATACAGGTGGCGGCCAATGTCAAATTGCAGTTTTTCACGGAGCTCACTGATAACTTGTGGCGCGCCCAGTTTCATAACTCACCTTTAGCAGCCGCTGGCGGGTCCCGCAGGACTAAGAGGTCCCGCTGCGGATGCTCAAAATAATCCTCAATGGCTGTTAGCTGATTCACAGCCAGTGAGAACTGTCGCATGGCGTCTATTTCACTGATCTTGGCAACAATGCCCAGGTCACGTAAATTATATAACTGTCGCCGGATCCACTCCCGATCCCAGAGCAGCCAACGCCGCGCTGGCCCCTGTTCCAGCGCTGCAAAGGAATAAATGCCCGGTTCTGGGAATTCAGATGCCAGCACGTACAGAAATGCTGCCAGAGTACCCTGTCGCGTCTGGAATCGCAACACTCCCTCCTGTTCTTCAGCCACGCCTAGCAGGGTGTAGAGATTGACCAATGAATACATCATTCTCTGGATGGTTCCCTGACTTGCCGCCGCAAACCGTTTCTCCAGGCTTTCTTTTAAGAATTCGCGTCGAACATGTCCGGTAGGCAAAGCCGGCCAAAACAGTTGTTCAGCGACAAATTGAACGGCTGGTTCTGCCCGGAGCGTTTCGTAAAACAATACAGCTTTCCAGGTGGATTCATCCGGCTGGTAGGACAGCAATTTTGTCAAAGCAGTCGCCATATCACCGTGGGGGTAGTAGCGATGGATCAAATTACTGCTATAACGCTTACGTGAACTGGCGGAGTTGTATGGCAGGTTTTTTTCTAGATAGATGGAAAAGGCGGAGATATTGTCAAAGTGGACAACGGCCGGCAAGCAGGTCAGCGCCGCTTTGATTAAATCATTGGTGTAAGTCCGAATATCTGCTTTGGGAAGCCGTGGCGGCGGCTTAGGCGCTGGCGAACGTTTAGCCAGTTTTTCGTCCGCTGGTAGAACTATTTCCTGTTGATTTGTACCTTTTGTAGATGTCGGGACTTCCTCTTCTGTTAAAATTTCTGGCTCGCCAATTGATTTCATTCGCTGCTGGAGTTGCCCGACTGTTTGCAGGAGAACGGCAGTCGCTTCTCCAACACCTTTCACC
>CAZDSN010000333.1:0-5266 GCA_964507675.1 uncultured Ardenticatenaceae bacterium
GCCCCGCGCCCTCTATGACCCCACCCCTGGCGGCGATTCAGCCGCAGGCAGAACAGCCAAAATGAGAATTGTTGACCCCTTCCCTGATAAGTTGTCTGTCAGCGGGAAGGGAAGGGGGCGTCGGTGAGCAGGCGCATCCAAGCCTGCCACGGATAGGCGTCCAGGGCGGGATCGGGCGTGGCCGTTCCCAACGACGGGGGGGCGGGCGTGGCCGTCAGGAGAAGCGGCACGACTCGCTTTTCGCCAGGGAGAATGTAGCCTGCTTCGTTGCGCGCATAATCAGCAACGTAATCCTCGCTCTCCACGTAGGTGAGGGTGGCCTGCAGTTGCGTCTGCCGGGTGACTTCGGCCATGACTTCTGCCCGCAGCGATTCTTCGTTAACGCCCACATTTCGCCCCTCCTGGGCGCGACGATTAAGGTCTAACACAATGATCAGGCTGGCGACAACAACGAGCAGGACAAGCACCTGCGTTAAGGTGAGAAAAGGTTGTGAGCGCAGCCCTTTGGGTTTCATTGCAGACCTGTATTGTCTGTTGGCCGGATTGCATATCTGGCCTGGCCCGCCGGGTTTATGGGAAACGACAGCGGGCTGTTCACGGCCAGGGAGAGCGGTTTGGGGGTAGAGGGGATTTTGCCGGCACTTGCCAGAAGATGCCCTCCGTCCTGGTCAGGTACAGGCTGGCTGAGTAAGGCGGCATCGCTGCGCATGATCAGCGGCGTGTAGATCAACTCGCCTACCAGGATGACGACCGATTGGGTGGCGCTGGCCCCAAATGGGTCAACGGCAGTCACCGTTACGGTTTTCGGCCCGGGCGTACTCCAGTTGAACGTGACCGTACCTGTTTTGTCGCCTACTTGCACGACAGTGGGTTGGTTGGTGGCGCTCCAGGTGTAGGTGATGGGCGCTAAGGCTGCTGCCGGCAAGACAGAAGCTGTAAATTCCTGATCCACACCCAACGCGCCTGCGCCCGGCCCTGTCAACGACACATCCGTAACCATCTCGCCAATTTCTATGACAACAGGCTGTGTAAATAAGCCCCACTCATTTTCGGCTGTCACGGCCACGACCCGCGTACCCACTGTCCAGGAGTAGGATTTAGAGCTGGAGATACCCCCAACAATCAATTCCTCCGAGGTTTCCGGCGTGTACCAGGTATAAGTGACAGGCTGGGTGGCCGTGACAGGCACGGCTGTTGCGGTGAATTCATAGAGAGTGTTAGCCAGGCCAATGGATGGACCAGAAACGGCAACGGACTCGATGGGGACATTGATGGTGATAGTGGTCTGACCAGAAACGCTGCCAAAGGCGTTAGAGGCCGTCACCAGGACGTCAAAGGTTCCCCCTTCATCCCAGGTAATGTTAAGAGAGTCATTGGCCCCATTCATTTGCACGACAGGGGCGTGCCCGGTCACTTCCCAGGTATACTCAATGGGCTGGGTGGCGTCAATTGGTTCAATTTCCGCTACAAAACGGTACGGCGTATTCGTCAGACCACTTTCCGGGCCGCTCACCGATAGAGTAACCGGGCCGGTATTGGGGCTGTCCTCAATAATAGTCAGTGGCAGCAAGTCAAACCGGGTAGGGGCAAAATTGTCTGTGTTTTCCACGATTACGGCTACGTATTGGTTACCAGGCGTGCTCCAACTCATGGAGCCTATATCCTGGCTGTTGTTGATGTGTACCACTGACGCCGGATTTCCCGTGCTTTCCCAGGTGTAGGTCAGGGGGCCGGTAGCGTCAATAGGGTCAATGACCGCCGTAAAGTCGTAGACGGTATTTACCACGCCCACAACAGGGCCCTCAATGGCAACTGCATCGGGAGAAGTGACTACCGCTATGGACACGAAGTCCACGGCTCTGCCCCATTTATTCTCCACCAGAACAGCTACCGTTTGCGGCGCGTTATGCTCCCAACTATAGACCTGACTATTGCTGATCAGATCAGGCTCCAGTTGGAAAGTCTGGCTGATTTCATCATGGTCCACAGCACGCCAGGTGTAGGTGATGGGACCGCTCACATTCAGCGGCGTCACAGACGCAGTTAACGTGGTATCAGTGTTGCTTTCCGCAATGAGGGGAGCTTGCAGCGAAACCTGGCCAGGGGGAATACCCACGTCCACCGTGAATGCCGCGCTGGCCACCAGGCCATAATTATTGCTGGCCGTCACGACTATTTGCTTCACGCCGCCGGCGGCCCAGGTGAAAGTAGCGCTGTCAGTACTCCCGCCACTGTGTATCACCAGAGGCAAGTCGCTGGCTTCCCAGGTATAGTTGATGCTCTGGCTGGCATCCAGGGGATCTACCGCCGCCGTAAACGTGTGCGCCATCCCGACCGGGACCACCTCAGGCCCCATGATGGTTACACTGGTTGGCGGTTTATTGGCTGCTGCCGCCTGGATGTTGAGAGTGAAGGTCTTGCTGGCTGCGCCCCAACGATTGCTGGCTGTCACGGTGACGCTCTTGCTCCCTGGCGTGGACCAGCTAAACGACATGGCATCGTCCAGACCACTCTGGCGGATGATGGTTGGCTGGTCGGTAACGTCCCAGGTGAACGTGATGGGGCGAGTCAGGGTGATGGGGGCAGCCGTGGCGGTGAATGTGTATTCACTGTTGACTGCGCCTGCGGCCGGGCCGTTCACCGATACGTTATCGGGCGCGCCCCGCAGAATGGCCTCAATGTAGGGAAAAGAATTGTACCCCTGGTACATTTCCGCGTGAGACCAGTCACGCAAGAAGAACTCAGTGCCATAGGGCAGGGTGGCGCTGTCTACGGTGACGATGCCGTCGTTATCATATCCCAGATTCTGCAAAACCAGCCCGGATATTTGCGTCACGCCGCTGGACCCCTGCCAACCTGTACCCGCAGCAGTGAAGTAATTGATCTGATCGTTCACGGGCTGCTCATCCGCATAAAGGCGGAAAACAGTCATATTGGCAATACGCAAGGTGCGGGTGCCTTCATCTTGCTGTACAACTGTCACCAGATCGCCAAAGAGATCGCCCAGTTCACTCCAGATGAGGTCGGACAGCAACTCGCCCTGGTGCGGCGAACTGAGGGTGAACAGGTTGCGAATCTTGTCGCCCGCGCTGGCAAAGATGATGGCCGCTTGTGTATCTACCCCGCCCTTCGAGTGGGCGATCATGTCCACTTTGTCTACGCCGTAATGCTGCCGGATGTAGTCCAGTTGGAGGCTGATAGCCCGGCCTGAGTCAAAGACAGAAACGACGGGCTGTCGCTGCGTCTCACAAGTGGGGTTGGCTGGGTCAATGTTCACATCTAGAAAAGCGGTGCGGTAACCGGCGTTGTAGGCCTGTTCATACATGTCATTCAGCCCTGTGCTGAAGTTGAAGAACCACCAATCGAGCGCTTTGCCGCTGTAGCCGTGGACGAACACCAACACTGTGCCATCCTCATGGCCTGGCGGCGTTTGCCCATAAAAAATGTTTGCCTCGTAGCAGTCGGCAGGATTGGTCACCGGTTGGGGATCGGGCAATCTGGCCGCCTCAGCTTTTTGGGGAAGCGACCAGAGCGTGATCAACGTGATTAACGTGATGAGCAAAGCTCTTAGTTGAGAGCTACGATTTACGATGTTCATTATTTTCATATAGCCGCCTGATTGTTGTGCGAGAACTTCTGTGGTTGATTCTCTGTGGCGACCTGGCTGCCCAGTCCTGTTTCACCATGTGACTGGCGACCAACGATCAAGTACGCACCCCCTGGCAGCAGTAACAGCAGTAATGTTATCCAGGGAGATAGGCCTATCGGGTTATTTATAGGCCATTGCAGGGTAGTGGCAGCGGTCTGTGACCCGCTGCTTAATCTGGCTGACTGTTCCCCGACGACAGCGCCGCCTGTTTGCTGCGCTGTAGGCTCACCGCTGCCAAAGAAGAGCGGCACAAAGATGATGTGTTCCGTTACGGGCGGCGGCGGGGTAGCGGTCGCTGTGGGCATAGGCGTGTTCGTCGGTGTTGCTATCGGCGTGTTGGTGGGCGTAGGCGTGGGTGTAGCTGCACCGATGACAATGATGTGCGTGTTCATGGCCGCGGAAAGCACATTGGCGGCGGTGAAGGTGATAACTTTTGTGCCTGGAGTTGTCCACTGGTACTGAATCAGGTCGTTTTGACCGCTCACATGGGTAGTATCTAGCTGGTCGGTTGCCTGCCAGGTGTACTCGATGGGGTGGGTAACGGAGTAGGGGCCTGATTCAATGAAGAAGCTGTAGAATTGTCCAATCGAGCCGTTGCTGGGGCCAATCGCCATGGCGACCGATTCCAGCGGAACTGCCACTGGCCCGGTCACTGTTACCAGATCGGAGTACCGGCCTGCCCGGTCTTGGGCGCGCAGGTACACAAGTCCTGAGGGTGGCAGCGTCCAGGGAACGTCGTACACCGGGCCGGCAAAAGCAAATCGCTGCCCGTCGGTTAACAGAGGATCACTGCCGACAATGACAGACCGTATGCCGCTCACGTCATCCAGAGCCGTGATGCGCAGATTGATTAGCTGCGAGAAGGGCGTGTCGGGGATTATTTCCGTGCTTAAGACGACGGGCGGTTCCGGGTCATATATTTTGTAGGCGGAAGCGATCCTGCCGATGATATTGCCATTGCTGTTGCGGAACATGGCGTAGACAGTACGGGCTGTGCGCAAATCGCCTGATGTGTCCAGCACCCAGGGCACAGAGGGATCATCCGGATTCACGGGAATCCAGGGTGACGTGTTGGCGTTGGCCTCATTACCAAAACCGGCGTGATTGCTAAACTTGACTTCAGCCACGTTATCTGCGCTGTTCCAGCCATACCGGAGAGTGACCAGATCTGACCTCGTGTAAAGCGGGGAGTCGCTTTCGATAGTCAAAGAGTAGCCAGGCGTATAGCGCGAGGATGTTTCCAACGCGGCGACGTTCCCTGTGTTGACATCCTCCAGATACGTCTGGTTGATGATGGACGCGCCGGTGCGGGTAATATCCTCGGTCACGGTGACAGAGAAAGAGACGATGATAGGCGTGCCGCTGATCACATCCCCTGTCCACAAAGCAACGTTTTCGCGGACGAGCACGCCGTTTTCGTCCGTGCTGCGGGCTGAGTCTGGCACGTATTCTGTGTTGTCTGGGATGGGGTTGGCCAGGCGCAGGGTGGTGGTGGTGTCACTGGTATTCCATAGCTGAATGGTGTAGGCGATAACATCCTGGTTATCTACCAATGTCAGGCTGGGGAAGACTCTGACAGAGGACATGTCGGCTTGTGGCGCCAGGGGTTCGGTTACC
>CAZDSN010000334.1:0-5262 GCA_964507675.1 uncultured Ardenticatenaceae bacterium
CATTATGGGGGCTTACGTCACCACTTTCATTGACTCCTTGTTCGCTTCTCTGCTGCTAAACAACCCCCAGGCCTTTACTATTGTCCTGGCGCAAATGCTCAGCATCACCTGCGTCTCTTTGCTTGTGCTGCTGGTGGGGTATCATCGTTACGAGCAAAAAATCATTAACCTGGTCATCAGCAGCACCGCCAGCAACCGCAATCTGGCTGTTTTTATGTGCATCGTTTTTGCCTTGCCCCTGCTTTTGCTGTTAGGGTAACGGCCCAATCAACCATTAGCTCTCATGAAAATACTCATTGCCATCGCTACTTCATTTCATCTGGAAGCCATTGCTTATTTCGCCGTCCGTTTGATGCCGGCAGCCGCGAAAACGGTTACGCTGATGCGTGTCATCCGCAGTGACAGCGAGCAAGCCGCGGCGGCCACGCTGCTGGACACGGCTACGCCCTCCCTGACAGAGGCCGGTCTGCAGGTGACCCCCCTGATTCGTCTGGGCGTGCCGGCCAAAACTATCATAGATGAGGCTAACAGTGGCTCTTACAATCTGATTATCATGGGGCATGACGGGCCGCACAAGCCCCTGGCGCTGCCAGGCTCGATGGCCAGACAGGTCGTGGCGCATGTGTCATGCCCGGTACTGGTAGTCGGCCAGAAAAACAGCTCGGAACCAACCCACATTTTGTTCTGTGATGCTGGCGCAGAGTCTCCATCCCTGATTGAACGGGTAGCTGCCCAAATACCTGGTCTACTGGACAACACCCAAACGGCAACGGTACTGCACGTGATGTCTCAGATCAGCGCCGCACCCGGCATTCCCGGCAAACAACTGCGGGCTGACGCTGACGAGCTTATCCAGGTGCACGCGCCGGAAGGCCGCTTGCTGGAACGAGATGCCAGCCTGCTACGTCGCTTTCAGGTGCGTGTTCAACCGAAAGTACGCCACGGGCAGGTTGTTCAGGAAATCCTGGCGGAAGCCAACAGCGGCAATTATGGCCTGGTGGTCATAGGCGCGCACGCCGGCGCGGGCTGGCAGCGTTATTTATTGGAGGACCTGGCCCAGAAAATTCTGACGGATCTGAACCGTACGGTTTTGGTCATACATTGAGCCTTAACATGAATTGTTCGAATTTTTGCCAGCCTCTCCGCGCCTTCGCGGAAGGGCCTCCGCGGGAGGTTGTTTTCTAAGGAGGTTACCATGAACATTCGTCCATCACCTATTGCTGGCTCCTGGTATCCGGCAAATCCGCGCCAGTTAACGACACTGCTGGAACGTTATTTGTCACATGCGGACGTTCCAGTTTGTGCCGGCAAAATCTGGGGCGTTGTGGCCCCACACGCGGGTTACCATTTCTCCGGTCAGGTGGCCGCCTACGCCTTCAAATGTCTGGAAGGGCTGCGACCTGATCTGATCGTGGTTATTTCTCCCTTGCACCAGATTCACGATGCGCCCTTACTCACCAGCAAACACGACGCCTACCAGACCCCACTCGGTCTGGTAGAAGTAGATCAAACCGCCATTGCTGCCGTCAACCAGGCCCTGCGCGCCCACACGCCGTATGAATTGACGCCCATCAGCGCCGACCAGGAACATGCTGTGGAGATTGAACTCCCGTTCTTGCAGCACATTTTGTCCCCATTCCGCCTGCTGCCCATCATGATCCGGGCGCAAGAGCCGGACTGCAGCCGGGCATTGGGGCAGGCGTTAGCCCAGGCCTTAGGGAGCAGGCAGGTGCTCTTCGTCGCCAGCTCTGATTTATCCCACTTTTATCCACACAACCTGGCCCAGGTTTTCGACCATGAACTGCTGCACCGTCTGGAAGCATTCGATCCCGGCGGCGTTCTGGATGCCGACGAAGAAGGCGTTGGCTTTGCTTGTGGACGTGGCGCTATTGCCGCTGTCCTGTGGGCAACGCGCCAACTGGGGGCTAACCACGTCACCATCCTGCACCATGCTACTTCTGGCGACGTATCAGGTCGCCAGAGTTCAGTGGTGGGATACGGCGCAGCCCTCATCTGGCAAAATGGGAAGATAGAGGCTTGAGGGGTCTCCACCCCCCAGCCCCAAGAAGGAGAATCTATGAACACGCCCTCTGTGCGACGTATGATTGAGCCAGGGGTGGTAGCCGGCGAATGGTGGCACCGGCTGCCGGATGGTCGCTTCCAATGCGACTTGTGCCCTCGCTACTGCCGTCTGCGCCCAGGCCAACGCGGCTTTTGTTTCGTGCGCCAGGCGCAAGAAGATGGCATTGTCTTGACGAGCTATGGGCGCGCTTCTGGCTTTTGTATTGATCCCATCGAAAAGAAACCTCTCAACCATTTTTACCCCGGCAGCAGCGTCCTGTCGTTTGGCACGGCTGGCTGCAATCTAGGCTGCCGCTTCTGCCAGAACTGGGACATCTCCAAAGCGCAGCAGATGGACAGGTTGAGCGATTGGGCAGACCCCACGGCAGTGGTGCAAGCAGCCCGTGCCAGCGGCTGCCGCAGTATTGCCTTCACCTATAACGATCCGGTGATATTTGCGGAGTATGCCATTGACTGCGCCATGGCCGCCCATGCCCAGGGTATCAAGACAGTAGCTGTCTCTGCCGGCTACATTACGCCCGAAGCCCGCGCTGATTTCTTCAAGCACATTGACGCGGCCAACATTGACTTGAAGGCGTTCACTGAAGATTTTTACCAGCGTCTTTGTTTCGCCCACCTGGCGCCGGTGTTGGAGACGCTGCGCTGGTTAAAGCAGGAAACGTCCGTCTGGTTGGAGGTAACGACGCTGTTAATCCCCGGCCATAACGACGATCCTGCGGAAATTGACCAGTTATGCGCCTGGTATATGGCTAATCTGGGGCCGGATGTACCGCTGCATTTTACGGCATTCCACCCCGACTTTAAGCTGCAGGACGTCCCGCCTACGCCGCCGGCCACTTTGATCAGGGCGCGGCGACAGGCATTAGATGCCGGCATTCACCACGTCTACACAGGCAACGTCTGGGACAGCGCCGGACAATCCACCTACTGCCCAGAGTGCGGTCAGCTTCTGATTGAGCGCAACTGGCACGAGTTGGGCCAATGGCGTCTGGATGCCCACGCCGCCTGCCAGAACTGCGGACGGCGGCTGGCTGGTCACTTCGACACCCGCCCCGAACACTGGGGCAGCCAGCGCCGCCGCGTACTCATTCGCACGTAATCTGGTCACTGTCCACCAGCTACTAGCCCCTATTTTCGCAGGAGAGCTGTATGTTTCCAGAATTTGAAGAACAGCCACCAACCAACCCCACTCTCTCAGCGCTGCGCCTGGGGCGCAATCCCGATACCCCTGTGCCCCTGCTGGCAGTCAATCAGCTTTCTGCCGGCATGAAACGTCGCTTGTTTCGCCTGCTTATCCCCCCGCCCCTGCTCACCCATTTCCACCTTAACGCCATCACCTGGGAAAATGCTGCGGGCGCCAGCCTGGTCTCCATCCAGGCCGAACCCCACGAACATCTGGTGCGCTTAACAGCCCATCACGAACCAGACGCCCGCGATCCCTTCTACTTCTTGGAACTGGCCGACAACATCTTCAACGGCATTGAGATCAACCTGCTGGTTTTGAGCGACCCGCACAGTCCCCGCTATTATACCGACCGCACTGTAGAAGGACGCGATACCCTGTTTGGCACCATCCATCGCAATCTGGCTGAAGAAGAACGCGCCATGAAAGCAGGCCTGGCTCCGGCGCAAATCCGCCTGGGTCTGCGCGCCTCGCGGCTGGTGATGGAGGGGTTGGAATGGTTTGCCGCCGTCCTGGGACACACCGCGCTCTACCTGGAGCCGTTGACGTATCTCGATGCCTGGCTGTTCGAGCGGCGCGGCTGCGCCTACATTTCCGGGCGGCGGCTGATGCAAGAAATCCACCAGGAGTTTCAACCCGGCGGACAGTTGCACGCCGCCCTGGATGGCAGCACGCCTTTCCGCCAGCCTGAGCAGTGGCGCACCGTGCGTGGGCGCGCCTGGGCCATTCATGATGGGATTTTGGCAACCATTGACCAGTCGTGGAACGGCGTGCGCATGGCCAAGCGAGTGGGTTACATGTCTGGCATCAACACATTTCCTGACGCCCTTTATTAACAGCCCGCTCATACTGAACTCAGGCTTCATTTAGTTTATCCGCCTATCATTAGGGTTGAAGTCGCCAAACAAGCATCTCAGCCCCTGGTTTCCCCTCCTGGCCAGGGGCTGAGTGCTTTCTAGAGACCTTGCAGGTTTTCCTAAACCTGTCAGGTCTCTTCTGTTACATACACGCGCGGCACGCGGGTGTTGATGTTGGTCAACACTTCGTAAGGGATAGTGCCCGCCCATTCAGCCAGTTCGGCGCAGGTGATGACCTGCCCTTCGCTCTCCCCCATCAAGATAACCTCATCCCCATTGTAGGCGCTGTCCCAACCAATATTGACCATGAACTGGTCCATGCACACCTGCCCCACCACCGGGTATCGCCGACCATGGATGATGACGTAGGCTCTGTTGGAAAGCCGGCGGAAGTAACCATCCCCATAGCCTACGGGAATGGTGACAACGCGGGTCATGGCGTCAGGGGTCCAGGTGGAGCCGTAACTGACGGGGTGGTCCGGCTTGACCACTTTGAAGTAAACAACGCGGGATTTCCAGGTCAGAACCGGGCGAACAGGAATGGTATGCGGGACTTCCGTGGAGGGATAAACGCCATAGAGCAAAATGCCGGCACGTACCATGTCAAAATAACTCTCTGGCAACTGCAAAATTGCACCGGAGTTAGCCATATGCCGCAGCGGTAGGGGCAGGCCACGATCGGTAAAAAAGCGCAGCACTTCTTGAAAACGAGCCAACTGCTGCCGCGCCGACGTTAAATCAGCCGCGTCGGCGTTGGCAAAATGGGAAAAAACGCCTTCGATCTGGCAACATTGGCAGCGTAGCGCGGCTTCAAAGAGCGTATCCGCGCTGTAATAATGCACGCCAATCCGTTCCATGCCCGTATCAATTTTCAGGTGGACTCGCGCAGGCCGGCCCAGGTAAGCGGCGGCGGCATCAATTTGTTGTAGCTTCTCTACAGAGGACGCCGTCAGGGTCAGGTCGTGCTGTAAGAACAACGGTATCTGATCGCCCAGAATGCCGCCGAGCACGAGAATAGGGGTGGAAATGCCGGCATTCCGCAGCAAAATCCCCTCCTCCAAAAAAGCCACCCCTAGATAATCCACCCCTAAAGACAGCAGATGGTGCGCCACCTCCACCAGCCCATGCCCATACGCATTC
>CAZDSN010000335.1:0-5256 GCA_964507675.1 uncultured Ardenticatenaceae bacterium
CGTCAGCCGCATCTTGAAAGAAGTGGATGACCATTCGCTGGTGCTGCTAGACGAGCTTGGCTCTGGCACCGATCCTGCCGAAGGCGCCGCCCTGGCCCAGTGCATTGTCAATTTTCTACGGGATAAAGGGGCCACCACTTTTATCGCCACGCACTACCCCGAACTGAAACTATACGCCTCGCAAACACGCGGGGCCACCAACGCTTCGCTGCTGTTCGACGTGGAAACTCTCTCCCCCACTTACGAAATGAGCATTGGCCTGCCCGGTCGCTCCAACGCCCTGGTCATTGCCCGCCGTCTGGGATTAGAAGAGTCCATTCTGGACGAAGCCATGACCCTACTCGGCGCAGGCAATTCACAGGCAGAAGCCATGCTCGATTCCATCTACGAGATGCGCGACAAGATGGCTGCTCAGGAGGCAGGCACGCGGCTGGCGCTGCGCCAGGCGGAAACACAGCGGGACGCCCTAGATGTGCGCCTGGCACAGATTGAAAAAGAACGGCAGCAGGTGCTGACCGAAGCGCGGGCCCAGGCGCAGGCTGAACTGGAAGCGCTGCAAGAAGAAGTGCGCCAACTGCGTAAGAAGGTGCGCGACGCCCAATCGCTGAACGCGCTGAAAAAGGTGAGCCAGGAACTAAAGACCCTGTCAGAAGAACAGGTTGAGGCCGCCGCTGTGGAACAGAAATCTGCACCACGCCGCCGCCGCCAGGCGCTGCAAGCCGGGGATAAAGTTCTGGTGAAGACGCTAAACATCGAGGGTACTGTTCTGTCTATCGCTGGCGCAGCGGCGGAGGTGGCTGTCGGTCGCCTTTACATGCGCGCCGACCTGGCCGACCTGGAGTTAAAGGAACGACCTGAGCCGGAAGAACCCGTGCCCGCTGCCGGCAGCGTGCGCGTCCGCAACGCCGCCTCGCCAGGGATGGAACTGGATTTGCGTGGGCAGCGCGTGGAAGAAGGGCTTAAAGCAGTGGAACAATATCTGGATCAGGCGTTTCTGGCCAGTCTGCCCTGGGTGCGAATTATTCACGGCAAAGGCACAGGCCGGCTGGGGCTGGCGGTGCGCCAGCTAGTCCAAAAGAATACGCACGTCGCTACCTGGGAAGAAGGAAAAGATGGCGAAGGCGGCGCGGGCGTCACCGTGGTCAAATTCAAGGAAGGATGAGGGGGGATGAGCGACGACCTCCGCCGCGAACAGGCTATGGTCTTGTTTGAACGCGCCTATCGCTCCCAGATGCGGCATGAGTTTGCCGATGCCATTAACCTGTACAGGCGCTCTATCAAACTGCACCCGACTGCCGAAGCCCACACCTTCCTGGGTTGGACTTACAGCATGTTACACCGGTATGAAGAAGCAATCGCCGCCTGTGAACAAGCCATTGCCGTTGACCCTACTTATGGCAACCCGTACAACGACATTGGCGCTTATCTTATAGAACTGGAGCGATGGGAAGAAGCCATCCCCTGGCTGGAAAAAGCAACCGCCGCCCCGCGCTATGAGTCTCCCCAGTATCCATACATGAATCTGGGCCGCGTTTACGAATACCTGGGACAATATGAGACAGCGATGGAATGTTTTAACCACGCCCTACGCCTTGACCCTTTTTACCGCACTGCCGTTTCCGCCAAATATCACCTGCTGGCAAAACTTAACTGAGCGTCAGGCGACAAAGGCGCTATCTGGCAGGGCAACAGACAATGCCCGCCGCCGCGTCCAGATGAATCACGTCGCCATCCCGAATAGTTCGCAAGGCGGCAGGGCAGTGAATGATGGCCGGAATACCATATTCGCGGGCGGTGGTGGCTGCGTGCTGCCCAATTGCGCCTCCCGCCAATACGATCCCACCGAGGATAGGAAAAAAGGGCGTCCACAGCGGCCCGGCGTTCTCGGCTACCAGGATGTCGCCTGGCTGCAAGTCAGGCTGTGGGTCGCCGGGCCGGAGGAGACGGGCGCGTCCCTGTGCCTGCCCCAGGCTGGCGCTGAGTCCATGCAGGCGGATGACGCCATCTTCAGCAACGGGCTGATCATCTGCCGGATTCAAGGGGGTGGGCACAGCAGTCGCGGCGGAGCGCGGCGACAGGTCAGAGGATGGTAAACCCAGAAACGGCGGCGGTTGTTGGCGAGACCGGGCGGCGTGCTCCACTTGCCGCGCCTGCACCAGCGCATCAAAAGAAGCCGGCGCGCCGTTGCGGAGAGCAGCCAATATCTCCGCCAGACGAAGCCAAAACACGTCTTCTATGCCGGACAATGCCCCCTGCGCTATCAGCCACCTGGCGGCTAACAGCACCGCCCGCCGCAGCAAACCGATTGCTAACTGGTCTATGTGATAATTATGGTCTTCCAGCACTGCCGCCGCTTTGCGCGCCCAGGCCCACTCACGGGCAAACAGCGCCGCCGCTTCAGGGTCGGGGCAGGCGGCGTATAGGGCGGCGACCTGGGCATCTCGCGCTGCCCGCACTTGCTGCCACACCTGAGCCGGCGATGGCCGGGAGGGATGTAAATAAGGGGCGATCAGGCGCATCAGCCGCTGCGGCTGCTCTCGCAGGCGGGGCATGCACAGGGTCATTTCTGAGCCAAAGCCATGCCCGACCGTGTCGCCAAACACGTCCAGGAAGGCATTGAGTTGGTGCAGGAAGGGAGGAGATATCTGGCCCAACCGCTGCATCACATCAGGCGGCGGGTCAGCCACCCATTCCGCTACAGTTGGCTGCGTCTGCGCCATGGCGCCCAGCGCGTATAAGCCATCCACAAAGCGGGTTAGCATCGTTTCTTCCCCCACCAGCAAATTGGCCGCTGCCATCTGCGCTTCCACCAGGGAAATGCCGGCAGCGCCAGCGTAAGCGGCGTGAAAGGGCGCCAGCGACGACCACACCAACCCATGCAGCACCATGTGTTCATGAGCCACAGCCAGCGCGTCTTCCAGGTGCAGCGCCAACGCCGTTCCGTCAACGGCAACCGCGCCAGCATGGCGCAGCCGTTCGTTTGCTGCCAGAATAGCCGGTTGGTAATGTTCCCACAGTGTCAATCCCTGGTCGTGCAGCCGATCCTCCAACTGCGCCAGTTCTGCCCGCCGCTGCTGTCGCTGCGCCGGCATCTCAGGGTTGGGAACAACGCCACGATAAACCCGCCCCTGGAAAACCAGGGCGCGCCCCAGCCAATCAGCGCCACCGCGTCGCCGCTTTTCGCTCTCCGAGCGGCTGAGCAGCGCCATATAATCCTGCTCCAACGGCCAGAGTATCTCGTGCGGCAGCAGCGTCCACAACGACCAGTGGTAACGTTGATCGGCTGTATCTTCCCAGATTATAGTAAAAGGCGGCGCAGTCTGCGGCGGCAGGGTAGTAATAGGACGGCTTTGGAGAATCCAGAGACGCTCATCCGTAATAGCCCACTCGACGTCCTGCGGGCAACCCCAAAACTGCTCTAACGCCAGCGCAAATTGGGCCAGCCGCGTCACCCACCCGGCGGGCAAACAAGGGGCAGACTGCTGCGCCAGGGGCACAGGTGTTTCTGCCATGCCGTCAACAGTCGCCGTTAGCTGGCTTGTTTTGACGGTAATCTGCTGCCGGGCCAGGCTCAAATCGTGGCGGTGTACCCAGTAGGTATCTGCCGGCAACAACCCATCTGTAACACCTACCCCCAGCCCCCAAACCGCATTGATGACCATCTGATCAGGGGTCACTCCGACAGGATCGACAGAAAAACAGACTCCCGCACAGATTGCCGGCAGCAGCGGCTGCACAAGCACGGCCATGGCTGGCGGCGCAGCCAGTTCGTGAGCCTGTTGGTAAGCGGTTGCCTGCAGCCGTGAGTAGTAAACGGCATCAATGGCGGCGCGGATGCCGGCATCTGTGGACACATTGAGGACGGTAGTAAATTCGCCCGCATAAGCAGCCTGGGGAGAATCCTCAACGGCGCTGGACGAGCGCACCGCTAATGACAGCTCTGGTTGTGCTTCTCGCCAGGGAGCTAGCGCCGCTAATGTCTGTTCCCAGGCGGCTTCGGTCAGGCCCGTTTCGGCAAAGGCCGCCGGCAAAAGTACCACTCCCTCAGGCACAGGAAACCCTGCCTGCGCCAACTGGATCAGGGTGCGCGCTTTTCCCCCCACGTGGGGCAGGTCTGCTTCTTCAATTTGGGCAAAGTTGAGGACAGGCAGGGGCATGAGCGTCACAGGTGCACGATATTTGGTCCGTTTGCCGGCAGCGCGTTCCGCGTATCTAACACCAGGCGAGCGCAGCGGGCCACATTTTGCCAATCGTAAGCGTCGTGATGCGTAACCACCACCACGCAGTCGGCGGCGTGCAGCAATTCATCGCTCAAGGCCACAGATTGCAGCGGATACCCTTCGCCGCTCAAATCGGTCACATACGGGTCGTGGTAGCTGACCTCCGCCCCTTTTTCTTGCAGCAAATGAATAATGTCCAGCGCCGGGCTTTCGCGCACGTCGCTGACGTTAGGCTTGTAGGCTACGCCCAGCAGCAAGATATAGCTACCATTAATAGCTTTGCGCCGCTGGTTGAGAGCGTCGGCAATCCGGCTGACCACATATTCGGGCATGTGGCTATTGATTTCGGCGGCCAGTTCAATGAAGCGAGCCGTGTAGTTAAGGGTTCGCAGTTTCCAACTAAGGTAATGGGGGTCAATGGGGATGCAGTGGCCGCCCAGACCAGGGCCAGGATAAAAGGGCATAAAACCATACGGTTTGGTAGCGGCAGCGGCCACAATTTCCCACACATTCAACCCTAACTTATCGCACATCAAAGCCATTTCATTGACCAGACCAATGTTGACGGCGCGGAAGGTGTTTTCCAGCAGTTTGACCATTTCCGCTGCCGCCGGGCTGGAAACGGGCACGGGTTGGGCCACAACTGTGCCATAGAGGGCTAAAGCGACTTCCAGACAGGCCGGCGTGACGCCGCCAATGACTTTAGGCGTGGTGTAGATGGTGTAGTCAGTGCGGCCGGGGTCAATGCGCTCGGGGGAAAAGGCCAGGAAGAAGTTACGCCCTACGACCATGTCATTCCCGCCCAGGCGGGGCAGGATAATTTCTTCGGTGGTGCCGGGGTAGGTGGTGCTTTCCAGAACGATGAGTTTGCCGGCACAATCATGCACCGTGATGCTGTCCGTAGCGTTGATAATATAGGAAATGTCTGGGTCTTTCGTCTTGCGCAGCGGCGTGGGCACACAAATGGAGATGGCATCCACATCGGCTAGAGTGGCGTAATCTGTGGTTGGTTGGAGGCGACCAGCGGCCACCAGTG
>CAZDSN010000336.1:0-5255 GCA_964507675.1 uncultured Ardenticatenaceae bacterium
GTCGCCAGCGACACCTGGTACAGCCTGTTGGGCGACGATACCCTTTCCCCAACCCTGGCTATTGGCCGCTTCCCCGCGCAAACGACCGCCGAACTGGAAACGATGGTAGCCAAAACGATTAACTATGAGACCAACGCCTCAGTAGAGTGGACCAGCCGCGCCTTGCTCGTCGCCGACGACGAGCGCAGTTTTAGCCAGGCTTCGGATAACCTGGGCGGCAGTCTGGCTGCCTTCGGCTTCCAGACAGAAAAGTTGTACATGGAGCAGAACGACGACACCGAGTTTAACAAGGACGCTATTCTGGGCGCGCTCAATCGGGGGGTCGGCATTCTCAACTACGTGGGGCATGGCAGCATTGAGGTCTGGGGGGATGAAAAGGTGCTGCGGGCGGAAGATGCCGGCATGCTCGCCAACTTCAACCGCCTGCCCATCTTCACCACCTTCACCTGCCTCAACGGCTACTTTAACCATCCCCAGGTGGATGCCCTGGCAGAAACGCTGCTCTGGGCCGAAGGCGGCGGCATTGTCGCCGCCATCGCCCCCTCCGGGCGCACCACTACCAACCAGCAGGTGCCTCTGGCCGATGAGTTTTACGACACCCTGCTCAACGGCGAATCCCTCACCCTGGGCGAGGCGCTGCAAACAGCCAAAATTGCCGCCGCCGCCAACGAAGACCTGGCCGACGTCATCCACACCTTCAACCTGCTGGGCGACCCCGCCCTCCACTTCCAACACCCCGCCGCCAACGGCTAAGCGGGCAGGTTAGACCTTGAGAAAATAATCGAGTAATCGCGCCTTCCTCGCCACAGATATCACATCTTGACTCAGGCGAACACCTGTGCTATGCTTCTCCTTATAACTATACGAAAGTCTGCGCGAAACAAGGAGGCAAACGCACATGGACGACGCACCCCAAGAACCGTTATTTTCCCTTGAGGAACTCCCTCCCCCTCCCGATGCCTTTCCCTTAAACGCCAATGCCTCTCTGCAGGCGGCATTGGGGCTGTTTCAACAGCATATGCAGGAAGAAGGTTTTTCCATCCACACCCAAAAAGCCTTTGCCAGCGATGTGCGCCTGTTGGGGAAGTACCTGGGCATCGGCCAGCCCATTGGCGAGATCGGCACCAAAAACCTGAACGATTTTCTGCACTGGTTGACAGACGAGCGCGGCGTTCCCTGCCGCCCCAAATCCTACGCCCGCCGCGTCACCACCCTCAAAGTTTTCTTTGGCTGGCTGCAAGAAAAAGGAGTGTTGGTGATTGATCCGGCCAATGCCGTCATTCAACGGACGGTGCGCAGCCCGCTGCCCACCGTGCCCACCAGCGCGGAGCTAGACCAGGCGCTGGCCACCACCACCGCCTGGCGGCGCGGCGAAGGGGACGCGCATGGCAAACCAGACGCCCGCCCCCATCTGCTGCTGGCGCTGCTGCTGCAAACAGGCATCAAAAAAGGGGAAGCCATGGCCATTGTGCCCAACCACATTGATCACAGCGATCCCGATCGCCCCATTTTGCACATTCGCTACAAAAATCCCCGCCTGCGCTACAAAGAACGCAAGCTGGAACTGGCTCCGGCCTGGATGGAAACGTTAGCCGAATATCTGGCGCAGTACGAACCGCCGGACACCCTGTTTACCTGCACCGCCCGCAACCTGGAATACATTCTGCGGGACGTGGGCGAAGCGGGCGGGTTGCGACCCGGTTTGCTTTCTTTTGAGAATTTGCGCTGGGCCTCCGCCCTGCACGATTTTGCCAATCAGGTCGAACAAGACAAAATCCGGCAAAAATTAGGATTGTCCAAAGTGACCTGGCGGGAGACGCGCGCCAAGCTGGCGCAGCTCCATGAACAACTGGCGGAGGCCCCACGTGGATAACTGGCTGGATACGCTGCAAACGTTGGCCGTCACCTATGGGCTGCGCCTGCTGGGCGCACTCCTCATTCTCATTGCCGGGCGCTGGGCGGCCGGTTTTCTGTCCCGCTTGACGGGCAAGCTGATGCGCCAGGCCAGACTGGATGGCACCCTGGCCCGCTTTGCCCAAAGCATTGTCAACGTAGGCATTATCGTCTTCACGGTGCTGGCCGTCCTCAACCAGGTAGGCGTGCAAAACACTTCCATCATCGCCTTCATTGGCGCGGCGGGGTTGGCCGTGGGGTTGGCGCTGGAAGGGGCGCTGGCTAATTTCGCCGCCGGCGCCCTCATTTTGATGTTTCGTCCGTTTAAGGTGGGGGAATGGGTGGAACTTGCCGGCATTTTCGGCCACGTCGAAGAAATCCAGATCTTCAATACCATCCTGCTCACCCGCGACTACCGCACCGTCATCATCCCCAACGCTCAGGTAACCGGCAGCCCCATCACCAATTACTCCCACAAAGGGCTGCGGCGGCTGGACATGGTTTTCGGCATCGGCTATGGCGATGATTTGCGCAAAGCCAAACACCTGCTGCAAGAAATCCTGCGCGCCGAACCCCGCGTCGCCGCCGAACCCACTCCCACCGTCGCCGTCCTGGAACTGGGCGAGAGCAGCGTCAATCTGGCGGTGCGCCCCTTCGTCAAGCCCGATGATTATTGGGCTGTGCAGTTTGCCATCACCGAACAGGTCAAACTACGCTTCGACGCCGAGGGCATCTCCTTCCCCTTCCCCCAGCGCGACGTCCACCTCTTTTCCACCAACTAAACGCTCGCCGCCTGAGCTTGTTGAAGCCCGATCCTGTCAACGCCCGGTCCTGTCAATGCCTGAACCTTTCGCCGCCTGAGCCTACCGCCGCCTGAGCCTGTCGAAGGCCCGCCACAGGTTCAGGCGGCGAATTGACATTCCGCCATTAGCGCGACTTAAGGCTGCTCAAACAACAATCTGCAAAAATCTGCGCAATCTGTGACGACGTCCATCTCCCTATCGCCGCTATATCAGGAAATCGCCTCCCTGCCCACGCTGCTGCACGCCTTGACAGAGCCTCTGGTACAGGCTGCCGCTGCCGCCCTGCCGCCAGACCGCTGCCAACAGGTGCAGCAGGTGTATCTAACCGGCTGCGGCGACAGCCACCACGCCGCCGTGGGCGCGGCCCTGGCCTTCCGCCAGTTGGCCGGCCTCCCTTGCGAACCGCTCACCGCCCTTTCCTTCAGTCGTTACCGCGCCCCGTATCTGGCGACAGATGCCGCCGCCCTGGTCATCGCCATCTCCGTCAGCGGCAGCGTCACCCGCACCATCGAAGCGCTTGACCTGGGCCGCCAGGCCGGCGCCTGGGCCCTGGCCGTCACCGGCGGCAGCCAGACGCCGCTGGCCCAGGTCAGCCACGCCATCATGGAAATGCGCGTCCCGCCTCTGCCCGCTGCCCCGCCCGACCTGGTTGTGCCTGGGATGCGCAGCTATGCCGCCTCGCAGTTGGCTTTGTATTTGGCGGCGATCCAGTTGGGCCACGGGCGGGGCCATTTGAACCAGACCCAGGCTGACCGACTGCGGCAGGAATTAGCGGATTTGCCGGCACAGGTTGCCCAGACCATTGCCGCTGCCGCCCCCCTCGCCCACCACTGCATCCAGGCGTGGACCGGCGCCAGCCACTTTGTTTTTGCCGGCGGCGGCCCCAGCTACGGCGCAGCCCTGTTTAGCGCCGCCAAAATCCTGGAAGCCAGCGGCGACCCCGCCCTGGCCCAAGACCTGGAAGAATGGGCCCATTTGCAATACTTTAGCCGCGAACCGGATACCCCCACCATTCTGATCACCGCTGCCCAGGCTGACGCCGACCGCGCTCAAGAAGTGGTCGCCGCCGCCCTGGCCATTGGCCGCCGCGTGGCCGTCGTAGCCCCGTCCGGCGCGGCATTCCCTATCCCCCCGCCGTCCATCCATTTCCCGTTGGCTGCGCCCGTGCGGGAGTGCTTCTCGCCGCTGCTAACCACCCTTCCAGGCGCCTTATTAGCCGCTTATCGCGCCGACCTGCTGCGCGAACCCTATTTCCGCGCCTTTGGCGGCGGACGCAGCCGCGCAAACGGCGGCGGCATCTCCCGCATCCGCACCAGCCACCGCCGCCTGACTCTGTAAAAATGTCGCCAGATTACGTCACCGGAGGCGGTCTCCGCATAGACACCCTGATCGCGCACGATGGGCAGGCGCATGTCGGACTGCCCGGCGGCAACGCCCTCTACGCCGCCGTTGGCGCGGCCCTGTGGGGCGAAAACGTGGGTGTTTGGGCGCGCGTCGGCAATAATTACCCGCAGGCTTGGCTGGCGCAGTTGGCGGCTCAAGGGTTGGCGCATCAAGGCGTCGTCCGCTTGCCCGAAACGCGCGATCACCGCACTTTTTACGCCTACCTGCCGGACGGCAGCCGCGACGACGCCAACCCCGCCGCTCATTTTGCCCGCATTGGCCGGCCCTTACCCCCGTTCTTACAGGACTATATTCACTCCACTCCCGGTCAGGATGATCCCACCCGCTATGAACCGCTGGCCCTGCGCGTGGAGGATTGGCCCGCAGCCTACGCCCAGGCGCGCGCTGTCCATCTGTCGCCGCTGTCCATTTGCACCCACCGCGATCTCCCCCCCTTTTTGCGCCGCGCGGGCGTGCGCCAGATCACGGTGGATCCAGGCGAACGGTACATGACGCCCGCTCTAGCCGGCACTATCCGCCATTTTCTGCCTTTCGTCACCGCTTTTCTGCCCAGCGATCAGGAAATTCGCTCTTTGTTTGGACCAGATAGGGATCAGGTAGCGGCCGCCCGCACCCTGGCGGCATGGGGCGCGCCGCTGGTGGTGATCAAGCGCGGCGCTGCCGGCGTGCTGTTGTATGAGAGGGAACCAGAACGGGTGACGGAATTGGCAGCGTTTCACCCCGCCCATGATCCCCACGTCATTGACGTCACCGGCGCCGGCGATGCCTTCTGCGGCGGCTTCATGGTCGGCCTCTACCGCACCGGCGACCCCCGCCAGGCCGCCCGCTACGGCCTGGTCTCTGCCTCGCTCGTCATCGAAGGGTACGGTGCATTGTACGCCCTCAGTCGTGGCCCCACGACAGCGCAGCAGCGCCTGGCTGCCATTTCCCCATAATGTTTTCCGCAACCACTCACTCCCCTTGCGCGGGCAGAGCCTGTCGAAGCCCTTCCCCCTTCAAGCGAAGGGTCAGGGTCGGGGTCGCACCTGGTCAGCACCATTCAGCAATTCTCATTGTGGCTGTTTAGCCCGTGGCTGAATCGCTGCCAGGGACGGGGTCATAGAGGGCGAGGGTGGGGGTCGCACCTGGTCAGCACCATTCAGCAATTCTCATTGT
>CAZDSN010000337.1:0-5252 GCA_964507675.1 uncultured Ardenticatenaceae bacterium
ATTGCTTTTGGCGTCCCCCCTTTCCGCTGGTTCTTTGAGCGGGAAGTGTTTGCCGTGGCTGCCCCAAACAGAACAGGTAGATAAACGGGATGAATGAAAGTCATCACACAGAGTGATGTTGAATCTGCCCCATCCACGTTACTGCAGGTTATTTTTACAGAAGTTCCGCATGAGCGGGGCACACCACGAGGAATGAACTTTTCTGCCACGAATGGCACGAATTTTTCTCAGCGCCTCTGCGTCTCTGCGTGAGGCTATGGTTTATAGGAGTGACAGAGTTGGAGCGTGATCGGCGCCGTGTAGATGAATTGAGTGTGATCGAACTGGAGCAAATCCTGTATCGAAAGAAGCACGACCAGCGACGGTTACGGCTGCGGCGGTTGAAGAATGCCGGCAGAGTTGTCGAAGTTGCCGGCATGCCTCCCCCCAATCCGGAGCCGCCGCCGCTGCTCACTACGCCGCCCACAGCGACAGGCGCGCTGCGCCATTACGTCGTCCCCCCCAACGGACACACACCCACCGCCCCGCCGCGCCGGCTGAATCTACGTTGGGTTTTTGACAAAACATTGATATTGGTGGAAATCGGAGCCTTTCTAGCGTTCCTTTTTCTCGTCTTTAGCTTCCTGGACACCCGGCAAGAACTTAATCAGGAACTGGCTCAACTGCAAAATCAGGAGAGCCAGGAACTGGCTTTGCCCACCATGACGCCCACACCTATCATTGGCCTCGTCGTCTTACCCAGCGGACACAAACCCCCTGTGGAGGGCCGCCCGCCCGAGCAAGGGGAGGCCGGCAATATTCCTGATCACCTGCTGCCCATCATTAACGCCTATGCCCCGCCGCCCATTCCCACCCCTGGGCCAGAACAGGCGCGCCGCCTGCAAATTCCGGCGTTAAACATTGACAAACCCATTGTCCAGGGAGATGATTGGGAACAACTGAAGAAAGGAGTCGGCCAGCATATTGGTTCAGCCCAACCAGGGCAGGTAGGGAACCTGGTGCTGTCGGCGCATAACGACATCTACGGCGAGATTTTCCGGCACCTGGATAAATTAAAGCCCGGAGACGAGATTATCATTTCTACAGAGCGCCAGGCGTATCATTACATGGTACGCAAAATTGATGTGGTAGCTCCTACAGCCGTGGAAGTAATAGCTCCTACGGATTACCCTAGTGCCACCTTGATTTCCTGCTATCCCTATCTGGTCAATGACAAACGAATTGTGGTGTTCGCGGATTTGGTGGAAACGGCAGACGGGGAAACCGGTTAATTCGTGGGTAGCGTGCCGGCAGCGGGCAGGCTGCCCGCGCTGATTCCCTATTAATGCTGCCCACAATGGAGAAGAAGTGAGGTTATTATGAGCAAGAAAGTACGCCGGGTGCGGCGTTCCACTGTACCTGAAGCAGTTGATTCAGTCCCGGAAGAAAAAGTAAAAGTGACGCCCCCACGCCCCACGCCGCGCCCAGCCAGCAGCAGCGCCGCTGCGGCGGCTTCACCTGGCAGCCGCCGCGTCAGCCCACGGCGCGACACTGCCGTCCGCCAGACAGTAACCGTAGAAGAGTTGAAAGAGGAATACGCTTACGTGGCGCGTGATTTACGTTGGGTGTTCGTCCTGGCCGTAGCCATGTTCACGCTGTTGATTGTGCTGAACCTGGTTTTAGGCTAACACTTCGTCAGACCCAATGAGAGGGGAGAATGGTTACCCTGGCTACCAAACAGGTTTGCTGCCGTTTATATCAAATCCTTGCCAGTTCTTCTACCCCGTGCTATTATTTTATTCCATAGTCCTGCCTATGCGTGGACTATTTTTTTGTGAAGATAACCTGATTTTGAAAGGCTAATCCCATGTCTGACGTACTTTTGAAAGCTTTTGATACAGCCCAAAACCCAAATATTCCGCAGATCCGCTCGGGTGACAATGTCACTGTCCATCTGCGCATCGTTGAAGGAAAGCGAGAACGCATTCAGCTCGTCCGCGGCACCGTTACCCGCCTGCGCAACAGTGGCAATAACGCCAATTTCACCGTACGCCGCATCGCCAGTAATGGGGTTGGCGTTGATCGCTCCTTCTTGCTGTGTTCACCATTGATTGAGAAGGTCGAAGTGCATCGCAGCGCCCACGTGCGACGGGCACAACTCTACTATCTGCGAAACCGTACTGGGAAGTCCGCCCGGCTGCGCGAAAAAAGGCCCCGCTGATCTGACTGTAGGCGCATCCTGGAATTTGTACATGTTCTTTCTGGGTGAAAGTGAAAGCTTTCACCCTTTTGCTTTCTGGGCCTGCCAATCAGGGTTGGGCCGGCAATGAATGGCCGCTCCCCCCAACACCTCCCCAGGAAGATAATCGTTGCCGAAGCATTCTCATCCACCACATCTTCGCGGAGAAACCCGGTATGAACAATAAACCGTTAATTGGCTGCACGACTTATCGCAAAACTTCGGGACAGGCGCCACCAATTGAACTGTTTGGCCTGATGCCTGCTTATATTGAAGCTATCAGGATGGCGGGGGGGCTGCCCGTCATGATCCCCCTGGGCTTGACGGAGACGGAACTATCCGCCATATTCGCGCGTGTTGATGGGCTGCTTATACCGGGCGGCGGCGACATCGAACCACAACAGTATCATGGCCGGCATCATGTAACCATGTATGGGATTGACCCCGACCGGGATCGGGTCGAACTTTACCTGGTACGCCAGGCAGCAGCGTGGCAGAAACCCATGCTGGCTATCTGTCGCGGCCTGCAAATCACCAACGTAGCCCTGGGCGGCACGCTGTGGGAAGATGTGAAGTTGTTCATGCCTGATGCCATTACCCATGACTATAATCAAATCCATCCGCGCAACCACCTGGCGCATACCGTGAACGTGCAGCCGGACTCGCTCCTCAGCCAGCAGATTGGCCGCACCGAAACGTGGGTGAATAGTCTGCACCACCAGGGCATCCGCCGCCTGGCAGCCGAACTGCGGGCCACAGCCACGGCCCCAGACGGTCTGATCGAAGGCGTAGAACTGCCTGGTCATCCATACGCTGTTGGAGTGCAATGGCATCCAGAGAACCTGGTGGGGAATGACCCGGCCATGTCAGGTTTGTTTACGGGACTGGTCAGAGCAGCCGCCGGCGGAAATAGTCTGCCTGTGCCCGGCAACGGCGCTGCTCATTTGGAAGAAGAGGGTTTCCTGGCCCTCACTTAATCCTGGCTAATTAGAATGGATTCGATTGGCATTCTTGATTCGGGCGTAGGCGGGCTGTCTGTACTTCGTCATGTACAGGCCTTACTACCTCAAGAAAATCTTATTTACGTGGCAGACCAGGCGAACGTCCCGTACGGGCCGCGCCCTGCCGCAGAAGTGCAGGGATTCAGCCGGGGCATTACCCGGTTTCTGCTGGCCCAGGGCGCCAAGCTCATTATTGTCGCCTGCAATACAGCCTCTGCCGCCGCCCTGACTGATTTGCGCCAGACCTTTCCCTACATTCCTTTTGTGGGCATGGAACCGGCTGTGAAAATGGGGGCAGCCACGACCCGTAGTGGCAAAGTCGGCGTGATGGCCACAGCAGGTACTTTTGAGAGCCAACGATATGCCAGTCTGATGCACCGTTTTGCCCAAGATGTACAACTGTATCAAAACCCATGTCGCGGCCTGGTGGAACTAATCGAAGCTGGCCAGACCGAGGGTTCGGCTACAGCCGCCCTCTTGCAGGAAGTGCTGGCACCGATGCTGGCTGCCGGCATTGACACCCTCATTTTGGGCTGCACCCACTACCCCTTTGTGCTGCCTCTGCTGCAAACGGTGGTCGGACCAGACGTGACCATTATTGATCCTGCCCCAGCCGTAGCCCGCCAGGCAAAACGGGTGCTGCAAAGCGACAACACCCTCAAACCCGCCGGCGGCTCAGGCACCGTTCAGGCATACACCACCGGAGATGCCGGCACGTTTGCGACCCTGACACAGCAGCTACTGCAGATGCCCCTGCCCACCAGGGGGCTTCGTTGGACAGCCAATGGTGAGTTAGCCCCTATCTTTTGACAATATCTCCCCATTTCACGTTTATTACTTCCTGAGTATAATCCAATCATCACGAGAGATATTGGATTATCATGCGGCCTTCCCCCCTTAGACGTAACCTCGATCGCTGGCGCGCTATTGAAGCCCGACTGGGGCGCGAAGCTACCATCTGGCTGGCAACAGTGCGTCATGATGGCCGGCCCCACCTGGTCCCTGTCTGGTTTGTCTGGCACAACGAAAAAATCTACCTGGCCACCAGCAGCTATAGCCAGAAGTACACCAACTTACGCTACAATCAAAACGTCACCCTCTCTCTGGCCGATCCTTATAACGTCGTCTTGCTGGAGGGGGAAGCCCATGCCGCCAACCAGCGCACCATAACCGAAGTTGCCCAACATTTCGTCCACAAATACGAGTGGGATTTTCAATCCGACGAGAATGACGACTGGCGGCTGGTGGAGATCACGCCTCATAAAATTTTAGCCTGGGGCGACGGCTACGAAGACGAAGGGATTCGTGTTCTGTAAATTCATGCTGCCTTTCTTATGCGATTCCAATTTTCATGCGGTAATATGACCCTATGAGTGACAGCCACGGCTGCCTTGTTGCTTTTTTTGTCTTTTTGACCAGATGACGTCCCGGCGTACAAAATGACCGAAAGTTAAACCGGGGATCGTGGCCGCAACGCACCCACTCTGTGACCGCACCGAGACAGCTTTTATTTCTGTTACGGTCAGGTCACTTATCAGCCCGTCTACCACGTTTCAGCGCCGGACAACAGGCCATGAAGTCGTTTGTAGACAGGCTCCTAGCGAGGTTTGACACCATGCGATATGACAGATTTACAGAACGGGCGCAAGATGCCGCTGCCCGTTCTGTGGAAATAGTACAACGATACGGCCACACCCAGGTTGACACGGAGCATTACTTGTTAGCCTTATTGGAACAAGAAGGCGGCGCGGTGCCTCAGTTACTGGGTTTGATGAATGTAGATGTCAGCGCTATGCGCGGACGTGTGGACGATGAACTGCGCAGCACGCCACGCGCCGCAGTCTACAGCGGCGCTGTGAACCAGATTTTTTACACTCCCCGCCTGCGCACCGTGTTAGAGTTATCCCAGGGCGAGGCAAACCGGCTTAAAGATGAGTTCATTTCCACGGAACATATCTTCCTGGCCATCTTAAGCGAACGGAATACACCCGCGGCCCGCATCTTACAGGAGTTCAGCGTGACACGGGAGCGGG
>CAZDSN010000338.1:0-5213 GCA_964507675.1 uncultured Ardenticatenaceae bacterium
CACCGCCACGCCGCGATTCGCAGCGGCAATGAGGGCGTTGGCAATACCCAGATTCTCGAAGGTGAGCGCTTCCATGAGGATGCTGCTTTGGGCGCTGTTGATATGATCTACGATCGCTTCATAGGCGTTGTCAGGGGCCATGGCCACGCGCAATTCGGCGGATTCGGTAAATTGGGCGGTGTAAAAGAATTGATCCAGATCCCAGCCGGGATAGCGCACTTTGCGCCCGTTGACGGCGTCAGCGGTGGATTGCGCCCAATCGGCGGCGGTGTTGGTGTCGGGTACGGGCAAGCCAGTGGCTTGATCGCGCATGCGATACAAAATCTGACCGTCGCTGCCGGAGGCGCTGCCGACGGAAAATGGCTGCACGGCTGCCCCTGACCACCCGTTTTGGCTGGTATTGCCGCTTTCATAGACAAGCGCATCCACAATAATGCCTTCGTCATCCATCAAGATGACTTTTTCCCCGGTGTTGGTGTAGCCGGGCCAGCCCCCTTCCAGTTCGGGCACTTCGGCTACCTGGTCGTCGGCCTCAAAGTCGGGCAGTTCGCCAAAGGAACGGGCGAAGGCGGCGGCGTTGCGGCTGAGCCAGATGCGTTCGCCTGCGCCCAGCGTAACGCCTGCCGGCAAAGCGGCGCCAGAACCCGGTTCGTCTTCATCGCTGATTTCCCAACCGCCGATGTTGATCGGGTTTGTGCCGGCATTGATCAACTCCACCGCCTCATCCTCATCCCCCGTCACATACCCATCGTACAAAACGGCGTTAATGAACACAATGGGCGTGGAGCCGTCGTTGATTTGTGTTGTAGCGCTGGCCTGGTTGTTGCCCGTGTTGGTTTCCGCCACCGTTGTGGCGGCGGCAATCTCGTTGGTCACGCTGCCGCTGGCGTTGGCGGCTACGGCTACGGTGAGTTGGAAACTGACGCTGGTCGTAGTCAGCACGTTCCCCAGACTCCAGACGAGCGTATGCGCGTTGGGCTGGCTCAAGGGAAAGCCGCCGTTGTCGCTGACGTAGCTAAGACCCGCCGGCAGCGTGTCCGTGAGGATGACGCCTGTGGCCGTGGCGCTGCCCGCGTTTTGCAGCCCCAATTGGTAGGCGATGATGCTGTCTGGCAAGGCCGTTGCCGGCCCCGATTTGCTGGCGACCAGGTCTGGCTCGCCCGTGGGGGGCGTGATCTGCCAGCTGGAGTTGGGCTGGCGCGGCGTGCCGTTGATGGGATTGCTGTCGGCGTCCAGACCATTGCGGATTACGCCGTCATTGTTCACCCAGTTGGCGTCCTCGTCGGCGGCGTCAGGGCTGGTGCGCTCCATGGAATAGTAGCCCGGCGAACCAGAGCCGGCCGGCCAGGCGCCACCGTCGCCATTGGCGCTGTCTATGAGGGCGCTGCCGGCATCGCGCAGCAGCAAAGATTCACCGCTGTTGCTTAAACTCCCTGTATAAATCTGGTCGGCAGGCACGTCAGAAACAGTGGAGTCGTCGGTGCGTTCGAGCAGAAAGAAGGCGTTAGCTTCAATGGTTCCGTTGAGAGCAATGTCTACGTCGCCATTGTCGCTCAAGGTCCAGCCGGTCAGGTCAATGGCTGCGCCTGTATTGTTAAACAGTTCGATCCATTCATCCGCGCTGCCGGCAGCCGTCGCTCCCCAGGCCACTTCGCTAATAATCACGTCGCCGCTGTTAATAAGGATGCCATTCCTGACCGTGAATTGATGTTGGGCCTGGGTGGGGTAGGGGCTGAAGATAAGGGCGAGCAGGATGGTGGGTAAAAATGCCGGCAGCAGCCAAAACAGGAGGCGTTTAGACATGAGGGGAGTTTCCTTCTTGCGGGTGGTATTCTGCCACACCCACAACCTGCAGCCACGGCGGTTCGGGGTACGGATTCTTTTCGATCCGCATACCCAACTTGCGCATGACGCCTATTGAACCAACGTTATCATAATCAGTTTCCGCTATGACTCGCTTCAGACCCAAATGCTGGAAGGCATAATCGAGCAGCGCCCCCGCCGCTTCCGCCGCGTACCCCTGCCGCTGTTGAGCAGGAGAAATCGCATAGAACAGACCAAACTCTGGTGAATAGCAGCCCGCTGAATAGCGACCCGCTAAATGGCGGCCTGCTGCTGGCTGTGGGTCGCCGGCGGCAAAGCCAGGTAACTGCTCAAACGCATTCAAGCAAGGCACAAAACCGCAGGAGCCGATAAGCTGGCCTGTTGATTTGCGGATGATGGCCCGATCACCATAAGGGGGCTGGTTGAGTTTTGCCAACTGGACGTAATTCAGCACAGCCCACTGCAGCCATGCAGCGCGTTCCTCCAGCGTCTCTATCTTGTCCGCGCCCATGTCCGCTTCCTGTAGTTCAACGTCGAACAGGCGATGAGCATCTGCCAGGTCAGCCACAACAAATGGCCGAATACGGAGACGGTTTGTTTCCAACACAGGCATTTCTCGCATGGCGACCAGTCTTTAATGTACCTGAACCGGGTCCTTGATGGCCCCACGTGCCAGCAGCGGCTGGTCGTAGCCTTCGTCCCAGCCTTCGGGGGCGTCTGTTTTCTCGATTTTGACGGCGGTGTTCTTGTAGTCAGGAATTTTGGCGCGGCTGTCAATGCGATCCAACGTCAACAGGTTGGCGGCGGCTTCGGCAAAGTGGAACGGGATAAAAATCGTGCCGCGCGGCGAGCGTTCGGTGACCAGCAGGCGCGTTTTGATAGCCCCGCGGCGGGAGCTAACTCGGACCCAGTCGCCCATCTTCATCTCCAGGGCCACCGCGTCGGCCGGGCTCATCTCGCACACCGCTTCCGGGTACACCTCTTCCAGGCGGGAACGTCCCGTCATGGTGCTGCCGTGCCAATGGTAGAGGACGCGCCCCGTACTCAGATTGAACGGATATTCTTCATCAGGCAGTTCTGATTCGGTGCCAAAGGTGACTTCCCAGAACTTGCCCCGCCCGCGCGGGAATTCATTGCTGAAGAGGAAGGGAGTGCCCGGGTGATCGAAGCTGGGGCAGGGCCAGTGCACGCCGCCTTCCCGCTCCAGCCGGTCATAATCAATACCCCAGAAGTCCGGCGTGAGGCGGCGCATCTCTTCCCAAATCTGACTCGGGTGGGTGTACTCAAAGCCTGCCGATAACTTGACGCCCAGGCGGGCTTCGATGCGCCGCCCCAGATCGCTGATAATGTCCCAATCTGGGCGGGAACTACCAACAGGGGGGACAGCGGCGCGGCAGCGTTGCACGCGGCGGTCGGTGTTGGTGAAAGTGCCATCTTTTTCGGCGAAGGAAGTTGCCGGCAATATTACGTCCGCCATCTCCCCCGTTTCATTGATAAAAATGTCCTGACACACCAGGAACTCCAGATGCTCCAGGGCGTGGCGGGTGTGGTTTTGGTTTGGCTCGCTGATCATCGGATTCTCGCCGACGATGAACATGGCCCGCACGGCGCCATCAATGGCTCCGCTGACCATCTCCGTCGCCGTTAACCCCGGCTGCGGGTTCAGCGCCGCCCCCCACATCTGTTCAAACTTCGCCTGCACCTGCGGGTTGTCCACCCGCTGGTAAGCGGTGTAGACGTTGGGTAGCCCGCCGCTGTCGGAACAGCCTTGCACATTGTTTTGCCCGCGCAGCGGGTTCAAACCTGTGCCCGGCTGCCCCACGTGCCCGCACATCAAAGCCAGGTTCACCAGCGACAGGGTATTGTCTGTGCCGTGCGTGCTCTGGCTGATGCCCATGCCCCAATAAATGGCCGCTTTGTTGGCCCCGGCGTAAATGCGGGCGGCTTCGCGGATGGATTGTGCCGGCACGCCGCTGACTGACTCTGCCCATTCAGGCGTGCACTCTTCCAGCGATTCGATGTACTCCTGGAAGCCCTCTGTGCGGTTGTGGATAAACGACTCGTTATACAGTTTTTCTTTGACAATGACATGGGCCATCGCCTGGAAAACGGCCACGTCTGTGCCCGGATTTTGGCGCAGCCACAGCGTGGCGAAATTGGTCATGTCAATCCGCCGTGGGTCAACCACGATCAGCCTGGCCCCATTCTTGCGCACCGCCCGCTTTAAGAAATTGCTGATCACCGGGTGTGTTTCCGTCGTATTAGAACCGGTGACGATAAACGCCTCCAGATTCTCCATCTCCGCAATGGAGTTCGACATAGCGCTGGAGCCAATCGAAAGCTGTAACCCCGTCACCGAACCCGAATGACACAGCCGGGCGCAGTGGTCCACGTTGTTTGTGCCCAACAGCGCCCGCATCAGCTTCTGAAAGACGTAGGTATCCTCATTAGTGGCTTTGGCGCTGGCGTAACTGGCGACGGCGTCCCCGCCATGCGCGCGCACAATCCGCACCAGCTCATCCGCCACCCGATCCAGCGCCTCATCCCAGGTGGCTTCCCGCCACACCGGCGGCGCGCTGCGCCCCTCCTCCCGGTTGGTGCGGATCAAGGGCGTCTTTACCCGCCCCGGATGTTTCACATAATCCGTGCCAAAACGCCCCTTCACGCACAACATGCCATAATTCGGCGCGGCGTCAAACGGCGCTTCCACCGCATAAATAAAACTATCCTTAATTTTCAAATTCATCTGGCAGCCCACCCCGCAGTAAGGGCAGGTGGTACGGACGGTCTTATCGGGGGTGATCATGGGAGCCTCCTTGCGGAAGTAGATGGCTGGATGGGAATGTGCAGGAATTTGCTGGCTAAATCCTGATTATAGACCAGCGTCGCTGCCAGCGAAAACAGCTTCTCTAACGGGCGACATGCTTTTTGCAGACTATCCTGCAGAGGCGAGAGCCAGGCTTCTTGAAAATCGCTGATGATCAAGATTAAGCGTATCTTGCCCGATAGTAAATCTGGCTCTCGCAGCCTTGTTGGTAAGTTATTTGCCTGGGTGGTTGGGCGATTAGCGCAGACGGCTATATAAATTAGCAATGAATCCAGGAACTTTTGGCGTATTTTCTGGACAAACTCTCGCGGTTCTTTTGGAGCTGATGATTTGACTTCGATAAACCACAATTCACCATTGCCTCCCAGGTAAATCATGTCGCAAATCGTGACGTTATTGGAACTCAAGCGTTCATAAAAACGCTCACGCTCTGGCAGAAAAAGTCTCTCTTGGTCAAAAGTAAAGGCCAGGGACGATTCTGTTACGATAATTTCTGGCATGTCTAAGCCATCTCCACTGCTACTTCGCTTTCGTATAGAGCAATGGACTGGTCCACAATGGG
>CAZDSN010000339.1:0-5190 GCA_964507675.1 uncultured Ardenticatenaceae bacterium
GATAGTAACATTGGATCAGGTTCAGGATGCGCATGGAAACAGATAACAGGTAACAGGTGACAGAAAACAGAAAACAGGGAAAAGGTGGGGATTAGTGATCATGGCTTCTCCTGACCAGCAGTTTGTTGTAGCCGACGGAGAGAAGGCGGGGGTCGGGGTTTTGGCCGTTGGTGGCCTGGGCGGGCGAGTCGGCGTAAGCGTAGGTAAAAGCCAGATCATTCCAGCCAATTTGTACCCAGGCAGCGGGAATGGCGGCCTGGATAACGGCAGTATTACAGTCAGGCCAGGCCGCTGTGGTTAAGGAGTGACCATTAACGGCTACAGCCACAGTTTGAGGGATGCCTGGCAGGCACAAGGGAAAGGCTTCTATCTCCAGTTGGTGGTCAGCCTGAGCCGTAGCCAACCAGCGGGCATGGGAAGCTGTGCCGGCAGCCCACACGCCCCACGGTTCGCTGGCTGACCACCCGCTGTCCAGCAGTAGATTAGTATAAGGCGTGGGCGAAGCGGACAGCAACAGGACGCAAATAGAGTAATTCCAGGGAGAAGGGGCAGGGGCAGGGGGAAAGCAGTCCACCAGCTCGAAAGCGGCATTGGCTGCCGCCTGGGCCAGCCAATCCTCATCGTTTTGCAAATGGAGCAAGAGGTAGCGGACGCGGTAGGCGCGTAGGAGTGGCGCCAGTTCCACCGTCTGGAAGGGCTGCGGGTGGGCAAAAAACCAATCTATCAGGTAAGTGGCGTGCGGCGGCCAAACGCTGCTGGCCCCGGCCACCGTCGGCTGGCCATGGTAGCCGGTAGCCCACAGCGTTTCGCCGCGAATCGCCAGGTTGAGCACGCCCGGTAAAGCTGGATACAGGTCAATGATGCCTTCACTCCCTAAATCTTGCGCCTTCAGCCAATCAAAAGCGGCATGAGTGGGCGGTGGATAGGGCAGCGGGTAGGCCACAAATGACAGCGTCTCCAGCAGCAGCAACCCGCTCAGTCCCAGTTGTAGCCAGCGGCGGCGCACCTGCTGCAAGGTGACCGCCACCAGCGGGAAAACGCCCAGCGCGGCCACAAATAGATAGCGGGCGGCCACGCGCGCCCCCTCCCAAAAGGGGACAAAGGGAGCCAGCCACAGCCAGGGCAAGGGCACGCCAGCGGCCAATGGCGGCGGCGGCAGTTCTGAGGGAAAGAGATCTGGCTTGAGGGCGCGCCCTACCTGCCACAGCGCCTGGTTGAGCGGCTGCAGCCAGGTGGCCTGCACAGATTGGCCATCCCACTTCAACGTTGGCCCCAGCCCCAGGAGCACGCCGGTAATCAGGAGCAGCGCCAAGGGTCGCCAGACGGGGCGACGCCAGGCGATGGGCAGCGCCGCCAGCGCCAGCAGCGCCGTCAGCAGCCCAAAATTGCCTGTGCCAGAGGGATCAATCGGGCCATGATAGAGGAAACGGGCGATGGTCTGCAGTTGCGGATGGTAGACAAAGGGAATGGGCAGGGCATTCAGGTTGGCGCCCATGTCGTTGATATGGTTCAAACTGTAAGCGGTAGCTGTGTCCGCGCCGCCGCCGCGCCAGAAGAAGAGAATGGCCGGGGCGCTAAACAACAGGGCCGCAGCCGTGGGTAAAAGCAACTGTTGGGCGACGGCGCGCCAGGGGCGGCGCTGGCGCCAGGCGCTGCCGCCGATCCACCCCAGCAGCAGTAAGCCGCCGATCCACACAAAATAAAAGGAGTTGCTGATAGCGTAAGCCCAACAGCCGCCGGCCAGCAGCAGCCAGGCTGCCGTTCGTTTGTTGGATGTTTGGGCTTTGTGCAGGCTCCATAACAACCAGGGAAGGGCTGCCGTGCCCAACGCCAGGTTGAGGTGGCCCATGATGCGCAGCCAGCGGAAGCCCCAAAAGGTGTAGAGCAAGGCGGCGACAACGGCGGGCAGGGCAGAGGTAAGGCGGCGGGTGAAGTGGAATGTGCCGGCATAAGCCAGCAGCAGCGACAATAACGTGACCACATTGAAGGCAAAAGCCGCCCCGCCCCACAGTTGAAACGGCAGCAAGGTAAGGAACATGCCCGGCCCGTAGCCAAAGGTGGCCAACTGCCAGCCTTCAGGAAAGAAAATGAGCGGGTAAAAAAAGGGGGCAGGCGTCTCCCCGCGCACAGCGGCGGCATACCATTGACTGCCCCAGGTTACTTCCAGCACGTCCCCATAGGCCACCACGCTGTGACCTAAATCGGTAATGCGCCACATACAGGCCAACGCCACTAGAAAAACAAGCCACGGCAGCAGCCACACCACAATCTGGCGCCAACGGGCGGAGTCAGGCATTGGCAGCAGCCGGGAGGGGAGAGCGGCTGCCGGCAAAGGGACACACTGCCTGATAAACAGCCTCGGCGCGATCGGCCACCTGCTCCCAGGTATAGACGGCGGCAACTTTTTGCTGGCCAGCCCGGCCCAAAGCTGCCGCCTGATCAGGATGTTGCCGCAGGTACTCTATGGCTGCCGCCAGCGCGGCCACATCGCCATATTCAACCAGCAGCCCATTGACGGCGTCGTCAATAACGCCGGGGATGCCGCCGGCGCGCGCGCCAATAACGGGCCGGGCGTGCTGCCATGCTTCTAACAGCACCAATCCCAGAGCATCGGTGCGCGAGGGGAGCAGCAGCAAGGCGCAGGTATCCAGCAGGGCGTGTTTTTCCGCTTCGCTAACCAGACCCAAAGGGCGAATAGCGGCTTGTTCCGGCGGGGTCAGGCGGGTATAAAATCGCTCAAACTCTGCCGTCGTCGCCCCGGCCAAAACCAGAGAAACGGCTGTACCCTGCTGGCGCAGCCGCAGCACAGCGCGAGCGGCATCGAGCACACCTTTGTCAGCATTGGCGCGACCAATGAACAGGACAAACAGGGGAGGGAGTTGAAAGCGAGCCAGCAACTGAGTGCCGGCAGCCGGAACGACAGTATCTACGCCAGCGCCTAATACAGCCAGACGCTGGCAGTGAATTCCATATCGGGGCAGCGCTTCCGCCGCCAGCGCGGCCAGGAGGAGAACGGCGGCGGCATCTTCCAGCAGGCGGCGTTGGTGGCGCATGGTCACGTAGCGGGCCGCAGACGAATCATCCCCAAAACCAATGTGGGCATAGGGAGTGAGCAGAAATGGCCGGTGATGGGCCTGCGCATAACGCCAGCCAGACAGGGCTGGGTATTCCCAGGAAAGGTTGAAAGCGTGCACCAGGTCAGGGGGAGGCGTTTGCGCCAGGGCCGCTTCCACGCCGGCGATAGGTGGAAAAGCGGACGCCAGACGGTGCAGCCAGGCAAGCGGGCTGCGCGGCAACCAGGAGAGAAGCAGCATCAAGCGGCGGCAGGCCACAAGAGCGGGCCGCCCACCAGGAAGAGGGCGCAAGGGACAGCGCACGACGGTCACCAAACCATCGGCGCTGGTGACGGCAGCCTGGCGGCGGCCCGGCTGCCAGTAGTCTGATTCGGCCACAGCGGCGCTGGTGATGACGGTAACCTGGTGACCGCGCCGGCTCAGGGTGCGGGCCAGGGATTGGACGTAACGCTCGCCGCCGCCAGGGAAAGGGGGAGAGGCCGGGGAGAGGAAAAGCAGGCGCAACATGCCGGCAATAGTAGCCCCCTTACCCGGTTTTTGCCAATGGCCGGTGGGTCGTCATTTTAATCATTGCGGCTCTTTCGGATCTCACCGGGCAACGAACCTGTCATGCTGAACGAAGTGAAGCATCCCAGAGGCGTAGGGATTCTTCGCCTCGCTCAGAATGACAAAACCCCACGAAATCCTAAAGACCCATCATTGCTTCTTACGGCTGAAAGACGCCGGGCATATATACGTCGCGGATAACGCCCAGGTGAAGGGTGACCGGGAGTTCGACAGGGCTGCCGGCAATAGGCTGCCCACCAGCGCTGGCGCTCACCTGAACTTCGCCCACTGTATACACCCCCTCTCCGTAGTTGAAAACCCGCACCGTGATCACGACCTCTGCTGTGCCCCCGGGCGCAATCGTCCCCGACGTGGGCGTAGCCCACATGCCGGGGCCAATGGTGGTTACAGACCAGGAAAATGCTTCGGCGGAACTGTTCGGGATGACCAGCGTCTTCTGCGCATTCCCCGGTTCGTCAATGCCATGTAGCAAAGTGATATCCTCAATCCCCAGATGAAGGTGAGGCGGAGCGGCTATGGCGCTGATGCGGTAGGCGTCTCGCTTAAACATGGGCCAATCAGCAGCGGCTGACGAGCTGTTAAGATCAAAGGCATACACTTTGCTGTTCTGGGCAATCAACTCTAACTTGCCATCCCCATCAATGTCGCCTACAGCCGGGCTGTTGAGCAGCGAGCCGTAAGTGTAGTAAATCGGTTTGGTATTGTTAGGGAAATTGTCGCCCGTCAACTGCTGTCCGTTGCCATCAATCACGGTGATGGTCCAGCTATTGTTGAGGAAGATCTCCATTTTGCCGTCGCCATCATAGTCGCCCAGCGCCACGCTCTGGTCAAAGGTGGCGCCCGTCTGCCCTTGCTCGCGGCGAGGCGTCATAGGGAAGCCGGGTACGGGCTGGCCGTTGCTAAAAAAGGCATACAGTTTGGAATCAAAAGTGGGCACAATGATCTCCGGCGTCTCGTCGCCGGCAATGTCGCCAATGGCCGGCGAAGCCGGCGCCACGCCGCTCAACTGTTTCGGCCAGCCCGGCAGCGGCTGCCCCTGATGATCCCAGCCATTCAGCACATAGCCGTGGGTGGGGTGACCGGGGCTGTTATTATAATAGAAGGTACCTGTGCCCACGAAGATGTCAGGATGGCCATCCCCAGTGACATCGGCAATAGCCGGCGAAGATTGCACTGTCTCCAAAATGTATTTGGGGAACCCCGTAATAAACGAAGCGTTCTGATTCAAACCGTACAAGGAGCCGCCGCAGTAACCACCGGGCCAGCCAGGCGGCAGAGTATACGGGCAGTTCCAGCCCTGGGCGTTGCCCGGATAACGGGAATCGTAGTTACCTTCATCGGCCCCTATGAAAATGTCGGGAGAGCCGTCCTGGTTGACGTCGGTGACGGCTGGTGAACTCCAGATGGTGTCGGCCAGACGACCGATCAGGTCCTGCCATTCAGGCAAACGGTAGTGGTGGTAGCTAGAAGGCGGGAATCCAGGCAGCAGGGTGCCATTGGCATTCCAGGCGTAAATGCGCTTATCGACACCGCCAGCGACGATTTCTAA
>CAZDSN010000340.1:0-5159 GCA_964507675.1 uncultured Ardenticatenaceae bacterium
CGTTGACGACCTGACCACTATCCTGGCGGCTGCCCAAACCATCCCGCTGCATGAAGACAACCTGGATCGGTTGAATGACCTCTTGCTGGACTCCGATCCCGAACGCCGCAGTTTACTGTTGACGTTAGCCTGGGACATGGGGATGCTGCGGCAGACAGACAATGGCTTTAAGCCGGCGCGGGCGGGTGTGACCTGGCTGCAAAAAGAGCGTGAAGGCCAACTGCGCGACCTGGCTGAAGCATGGAGCAGCAGCAGTTGGAATGAACTGCGGCATACGCCTGGCCTGGCCTGTGAGGGCAGCGGCTGGGAAAATGACCCCATTCTGGCGCGTACAGCGCTGTTGGATGGGCTGCCGCACAGCAGCGACTGGTTCAGGCTGGAGGATGTGGTGGGGTCTATTAAGGCGCACACGCCCGATTTTCAGCGTCTGGATGGCAACTACGATACCTGGTACATCCGCGACCTGGCTACTAATGAATATCTCACCGGCTTCGATAGCTGGGAGCGGGTGGAGGGACGGCTGCTGGCTTTCCTGCTGGATGGGCCGCTGCATTGGCTGGGTCTTTGCGATATAGCCCCGGAAGCGGGTCTGTTTCGTCTGACAGAACGTATGGTGGCCTGGTTAAAACGCGCTCCGCTGGCGCAGTTGCCAACCACAGAGCGGCCTGTACCGCTGTTGGTGATGCCTGAAGGCACCCTGCTCGTGCCGCAAACGGCGAACCGGTATGAACGGTTCCAGGTGGCGCGGGTGGCGGAGGCGCAGCCCGTCAGCGGCCCCGATCAGCCGTTTATGTACCGCCTGACGCCCGCCTCGCTGCAAGAGGCGCAAAATCAAGGTATTGCACCTGCCCGCGTGATTGAGTTTCTGGTCAAAGCCAGCGGGCGCGACCTGCCGCCGGGAATGAAGCGGGCCATCGAGCGTTGGCGTGATAATGGCGTAGAGGCGCGTCTGGAACAGGTCGTGGTGCTGCGCGTCAACCAGCCGGATATTCTGGATAAACTGCGGGCTAATCCCAAGACGCAGCCTTACCTGGGCGAGAGCCTGGGGGACCTGGCCGTCGTGGTCACCGATTGGCAGAAACTGCTGCACATGACCACTCAACTCGGCCTGCTGTTGGACCAGGCCAGTTAATCAGCGCAAAGGATTTTCGTCATGAACGAGCAAACCACCCCATTGACTTACGTACGCCTGGGATCGCTGCAAGCGGCGGTTGACCAGGCGGAACAGCAAATCACCGACCACCACATTGTGCGCCGCATTTGGGCCCATGACCATACCGTCTGGCAAAATGATCCGGCAGAAATCAGCAACCGGCTGGGCTGGCTGGACATTGCCGGCCGCATGGCTGCCGATTTGCGCCCCATAGAGGCGTTCGTCACCGGCGTGCAGACGGATGGTTACACCGACGCCGTGCTGTTAGGCATGGGCGGTTCCAGCCTGGCCCCTGAGGTATTCCGCCTTACCTTTGGCGTGGCGCCGCGCTGCCTGGACCTGACCGTTTTGGACAGCACCGACGCCGACGTTGTTCGTGCCTTGAGCGAACGCCTGGACCTGGCCCGCACCCTGTTTATTGTCTCCACCAAATCAGGGACAACAGTGGAAACGCTTTCCTTTTTTAAGTATTTTTACAATTGGACGGCGGCCAGCGTAGGCGTGGATGCCGCCGGGGCGCACTTTGTGGCCATCACCGATCCCGGCAGCAAACTGGCCGGGATAGCCAGGCAGTATGCCTTCCGCGCCACGTTTGAGAATGACCCCAACATTGGTGGGCGCTATTCGGCGCTGTCTTATTTTGGGTTGCTGCCGGCAGCGCTGGTTGGCGTCAACCTCCCCTTGCTCTTGCAGCGTGCCCGCGACATGATGGCTAACAATATGCAGACAGGTCGTGGCAACCTGGGGGCGTGGTTGGGAGCCGTTATGGCTCAGGCTGCCGGCATAGGGCGAGATAAAATGACCCTGGTGACCTCGGCAGCAGTGGCCAGCTTTGGCGATTGGGTGGAGCAACTTGTGGCTGAAAGCACGGGCAAAGAGGGGAAAGGAATTTTGCCCGTGGTCGGCGAGCCGGTAGGCGGCCCATCCGTTTATGGGGATGACCGCCTCTTTGTGCATTTGCAGCTTGCCGGCGACAGCAGCCATGTGGCCGCGTTGGACGCCCTGGCTGCGGCCGGGCATCCGGTTATTCGCTTCACTCTGGCAGATAAATATGATTTGGGCGGGCAATATTTTATGTGGCAAATGGCTACGGCGGTGGCCAGTCACCTGCTGGGTGTTCAGCCATTTGACCAACCCAATGTAGAATCGGCCAAGAAACTGGCGCAGAAAATGGTCGCCGCTTACCAGAGCACAGGCAGTTTGCCTGAATCGGAGCCGGCTCCGTTGACAGCAGCGGCGCTGGCGGCGTTTCTGGCGCAGGCCAGGGCGGGGGATTATCTTGCCTTGCAGGCATATATGCCGCCCACGCCAGATGCGGCGGCGGCGTTGCAAACGCTGCGGCGGCAGTTGCGCCAGCGCACGCGCCTGGCGACAACTTTAGGGTATGGCCCCCGTTTTCTGCATTCGACGGGACAGTTGCATAAGGGAGATGCCGGCAATGGCCTCTTCATCCAATTGACTTCTGACCCTGAAGAAGATGTGCCTGTGCCGGATGCTGCCGGCATGCCCGACTCCAGCATCACATTTGGCGTTTTGAAGCTGGCTCAGGCGCTCGGCGACTACGAAGCCCTCCTCGCCGCCGCGCCCCCTCGCCGCGGCATTCGCTTTCACCTGGGGCAGGACGTTCTTGCCAGTCTTGAACGGTTACTCGCAGCCTGAGCATCTATTGTACTTGGGCGTTGATGCCGGCAGGGGCGCTCAATTCACCCGGTAATCAAACCGGGTAAGGTGAGCGGACAGATAACCCCAGCCATCCACCTCAGGCGGTTTGTGCTGCCCTGCGCTCAGAATCGTGGTAATGTTCGTCCTGTGTTCGACGCCATGGTTAATAATCTGGATGAAAACAGCCAGCGCCTGATACTGGAACGTATGGCCCTGGTCTTCTTCATAGACCATATCTGTCGGACGAACCTGATTAATTGCCTCTACCAGCGCATTGCCAACTTGAATGGCGTACTCCCTCATTTCATCCACACCCGGCTTTGCCTCCCATTGGAAAGGCGGTTGCGGGCGTTGGCCCGTCAGTAACCACACATAGAACGCTTCCCCCCGGATAATGTGCTCCAGCGTATCCCGAATGGTGCCATACGATCCGGGCATAGCGGCTGCCAGTTGCTCTTGGGGTAATTGCCGGCACGCTTCCAGCACCTGCTGGTTAGCCCAATTGTTGTACCGGACCAATTCCGCCAGGATGGACTCAGGCAATTTCTCCATGATAGTGAACCTCCCATAAAATCAGCCGGGCATACAATGATGAATCTGCATTCCGCTGACGCCTCTTCCCGGCTGTCTATACCCAACCAAACCCCTGGCCAGCCACGGGCCCTGCCAACTGTCAACTACAGGCTATAGGTATATGCCCAATCACACCCTGAGCCAGCCCCGGAACCCCCTGGCAGCATAATAAGAGGGCGCGCCGTTGTGATACACGAAGACATGGTCGTAACGGCGATCAGCAAAGAGAGCGCCGCCAAGTTTTCTAATATCAGCCGGCGTCTTCACCCAACTCGACGTTTTCATATCGAACTCGCCCAGTTTCTGCAGCGCCCGATATTCTTCTTCTGTCAAAAGCTCAATGCCCATGGTCGCTGCCATGTCCATAGCGTTATCTTCCGCCGGCGGTCGCCCCTTTTTCTCCCACTCCTGCCCTTCACGGTCGTAGCAAACACTTCTGCGACCTTTGGGACTTTCCGCTGCGCAATCATAAAAAATGTACTCGCCCGTCGTTTTATCATGACCGACAACATCCGGTTCCCCGCCAGTTCTTTCCATTTCACTGAGCGACCACAGTTTGTCACGATTAGCATTAGCTTCCAGCCTGGCTTGAACATCAGCCCATGCAAGACCCTGATGGCGGTTCATGTTTTTCTCAAAACGAGCTTTCAACGCGCTGAGTAGTTCTTCACGTTGCCAGGGCGACAACTCCTTTGCATGGTTATTCATTCGGTTCTTATCCTTCATGGACATCGTGTAAACCTCCTCCGCGGCTGGTCAGTCACATAATGGGACGCCCAGAAAACACGGCATCTGGTCAATGATCAGTCCAAGCCACGCCCAGGCCAGAACAAACAACGATGCAAGGCCAGGGACGACGATAAAAGGGTTGGTGGAACGGGTTCTACCCGCTCTCAGATTGCCGATGGTTGGGAAGAAGATGAAAGCGAAGGAGAAAGCCATCAGCCACATCATGGTAAAAAGCAGGACGGGGAAGGACTCGGAGTACGCGCGCCGGTTCACGACCTCCAGGATCATGAACGGAATCACGAGGAGGCAGGCAATGACGACTGGTGCAGCCACGTTCCTTGCGGAGCCGCGACGCAGGGAGAATAGCGCGATGAGCGGCGTCACGACATGTATGACAAAGGCCGCGAAACGCCCGACTTCGATGATGAGCTCAACAATAGAGCGTGGCATGGGATACTCCTTTCGGCTTCGACTGGCAACCGGCAGCGGCAACTGCCCGCCAGCGTCTGGGGGATCGCGGCGTTCGGTCGGCGGCGTCAGTGCCCGACTGAACGCCGCGCATCAACCGCACCGCGGCGTCGGCTGGATGCCGTTGTCAGGCGGCCTTCTCTCAATCTATTCCGAGTCCCCGGGCCAAGCCGCGCCTGTTTCCAATGCTGTGGCGTACTCCTGAAGCCGCTGGTCATCATGCCCACGGATTTGCGCCAAAAAGGGGAATTCTGCTGCCGTCACTGTGATTTTGGCTATTGGCTGAACCGGCACGAGGCTGGCCAGTTGCGCGATATGGACTTCATAGGCGCCGAAAGCCATGGGCGGCTGAGTCGTGAATGTATTGCGTGGCAAGAGATAGACCGTGCCCGTTCGCCAGGGTTGACTGGGCAGGGCCGCCCGGCTGACTGAGAAGACATAGTAGGGGCCGTAAAGAGTTCCTGTTTCGTCGGCCAGGCGGACACAGGCGTTGGTGACGGACATCGCAAAGCGGTCCCGATCCACGATGGCAAAGAACATGGCCCACAGGCCATCCGAGGCGGCATAGACGGCT
>CAZDSN010000341.1:0-5142 GCA_964507675.1 uncultured Ardenticatenaceae bacterium
GCGTAAGAAGCCGTGCCCCATTTGCCGCCCACCAGGAAATACAGAATCGAGAAGACAATACCAATAATCACCACGGCGCCGCCCGTCAGCGCCAGGTTAAAGCCATAATATACTTTGGCCTTGCCATCTTCTGAAATGCGCTTCACCAGCCGCGACTTTTTCAAGTCGCCCCGCTCCTCGCGCAAGCGGTTAATGTACCAGGTCAGCGCCAGGTATTGGAAAGAGTGCCACACATTCATCCCCTGGAAAGCGGTGTCCAGATTACCCAGCGTGGGCACGATAAAGGAGGCAATGCTCGTCAGGGTAATGAACACAATCTTGGGCACGTGGGCCGTGCCTTCCCGAAACTCCAGGATTGTCTTAATAATGAAAGCTATCGCGCTGACGCCAAACGCCAGTCCCGCCGCCCATACCACCCACGGCATTTCCAGGAATGAAGGGATAATGTCGTTCAGCCGGCTGGGCCCAATGGAAAAATCCTGCGTAATGGCCACCCGGTAAGCGGCAAATGGATAAAGACTGGTCAACACCACAGCGTAATCAATCAGACGGGACAACGGCGAAAGCGATGATTTCACCGGGGCCGCTCCCGCCTTCTGGTTGTACGCCTCCACCACAAACACAATCTGGTGCAGCACGTGAATGGAAGCCCAGAAGAAAAACACCGTCAGCAGCAAGGTAAGATTGGTCAGCGCCAGCGTGATCACCACCAGGGGAATAATAATGGAAGAGCGCAGAAAACCACGATAATGCTGCCGAAAATCCACATCCAGCGCCGTACGGGTGAAGGTGGCATACATGTGTGGGCCGCCAATCAGGCCAGCGATAATTAGATTCACCGCCTGCCGTCCCATGTCCGATTCCACCCTGAACACGTCACGCATCAGCAGCCACATGAGGTAGGGAATAGGGACCAATACCACACTCATGCTGATGAAGATCAGGTCCCATCGCTGGTTATAAATCCATTTGCCTCGGGTCATTGCGCGGCTGTCTGGCCGCATGGTTAAAGCGGTTGCACCCATTGGTATCCTCCTGGCAAGATTGTGGTTAGTGGGCGCCGGTCAGAAAACGACAAAGTGACCACGCGCCTTCTACGAAAATAGTCTCAAGGGGAGGCGCAGAGACGCTGAGAATAATCCGCGCCATCCAACCCTCATTGTTGGCTGTCACTAAAAACACCTCAGGCGACCGGGAGACACGCCCAAAGTGGCGCCCGCCCCGTTGACACTCAGCGCTGCTTGCATCTGCCATTAGCTCACTTTATAATCTGCACGCGATCTGGTCGAAAACCGGTCGCCATAGGCAGTACGTCACACAAATTTTAACAGGGAAAACCGATGAAGCACATTTTTCGACTTTTGACCGCCCTGCTCGTCCCGGCGCTGGCGGCTCTGATAGGAAACTGGGTGGGCGAACAACTCCGCGTCATCCTGACCGACCGCGTCCCCGCCCGCCGACTCTCCTTCGTCCACCAGGATGAGGCTGGTGAAATTACCATTGCCGCCAACCCGCTGGTGACTAATTTTGTGCCGGCATTTTTGCTAGGGTTAGCCGCGCAGCGGCATGGCTTTTGGGCCTTCGTTGGCGGCGTTGTCGCCAGCAGTTTGCTGGGCGATCGTTATGAAGACGAATTCACCGCCCTGCTGGAAACCATGGGCGCGGCATCAAAATCCACCGCCGCCTGAATAGAAGCGCCAGCTTAGATAAAACCGTGACGACGATACCATTCAGCGGCTTCTAGCACCGTCTGGTGAAACGGCGTCTGCGGTAAATCGAGTTCCTGCACAGCCTTTGTGGTATCCGCATAGAGAAACGCGCCCAGCATACGTACCTGATTTTCATCAAAAGGCACGCGATTGCCCAAAACAAAACGAGCGGCGCGCACGCTGAGGGCGGCTGCCGGCAAACTCCAACGAGGCAAACTTAAAAGGGGCGGCCGTTTCCCCAACACCTCACAGATAGTGGCTACCGCCTGCGCGTGCGGCAAATTTGCCTGGCCCAGGATATACCGCTCGCCTGGACGCCCCTTTTCAGCAGCGGCAATGTGCCCGGCCACCACATCTTGTACAGCGACGTAGTTTGTGCCGCCCGGTAAGTTGATCTTAGCCAGTCCGCGCGCCGCCTCCACAATAATGGAACCAGAAATCTGGTTCACGTCACGCGGTCCCAATACGATGGATGGGTTGACGATGATGGCGGACATGCCGGCATCCACCGCCTTGCGCACAGCTATCTCTGCCAGGTGTTTACTGTGTCCATAGGGCCACACCTTGGGGTCTACATTGAAAGAACTACTTTCCGTCAATAGTTCCCCAGAGGCCGGCACGCCTAACGCCGCCAGCGAACTGGTGAACACCAACCGCTTGACCCCGGCCAACTGCGCCGCCTGCAGCACATTTTGCGTGCCGTCCACGTTGACGCGGTAAATCCAATCCGGCTGCTGCCGCCAATAATCAGCCACAGCCGCCACGTGAAACACCCAATCGCAGCCAGCCATAGCCGCCGCCAGCTTCGGCGCCGGGTCCAGCACATCCCCGATAACCGATTCGTACGCCAGCCCCGCTAGGGCCTGCTGTGAGGAGGTCTGGCGGTGCAGCACGCGCGGCGTGACGCCGTGCGCATTCAACGCCGCCACCAGATTGGCGCCAATAAAGCCTGTTCCGCCGGTGATGAAAACTTGTAGGGACATCGGTTTACAACAATTCGATGATCGTCGCCTCACCCTGCCCCACGCCCACGCACAGGGTAGCCAGACCGTAACGCATGTGTACGCCGGCGGCTGCCCGCCGCCGCATTTCATACAACAGCGTGGTCAGGATACGCGCGCCAGAGCAGCCCAACGGGTGACCCAGGGCAATAGCCCCGCCGTTAACGTTGGTAATTTCCGGCTGCAGTCCTAACTCCCGCATCACAGCCAACGACTGCACCGCAAACGCCTCGTTCAACTCCACCAGGTCAATTTCCGGCAAACTCAAATTGGCCCGCTGCAAGGCTTTGCGCGTAGCCGGCACAGGACCCAACCCCATCGTGCGCGGGTCCACGCCTGCCGCGGCGGAAGCGACCCAACGAGCCAACGGCGGCAAGCCTAAAGCTGCCGCCTTCTCCGCCGCCATCAGCACAAGCGCCGCCGCCCCGTCATTCAACCCGCTGGAATTACCCGCCGTCACCGTTCCACCCTGGCGAAAAGCCGGGCGCAGCTTTGCCAGGATTTCCGGGCTGGTATCCAGCACGTACCCGTCCGCCCCTTTGACGATGCGCGGATGCTCATCCGTATCCACCATCACGGGCGGTCCCTTGCGCTGCGGAATGGGTACAGGCGCAATTTCCGCCCGAAATCTGCTTTCATTGATGGCAGCGCAGGCGCGTCGCTGGCTTTCCAGAGCAAAAGCGTCTTGTTCCTCTCGCGTAATCGCGCCGCCGCTAACGCCGCCCGCGCAGCTTAATTCGTATATATTCTCGGCGGTCTCCCCCATGGCTTCCAGCGGGAAAATGGCGGCCATTTTGGGATTGGGATAGCGCCAGCCCAAAGTCGTATCCCAGCCCGTCACATTGCCTGACGGTCCCCACGCCTGGGCATTCTTGGGGAAGGAGTAAGGGGCGCGCGTCATGCTTTCGACGCCGCCAGCGACATAAACGTCCCCTTCGCCTGCGCCAATAGCTCGCGCCGCCTGGTTGACAGCGTTCAAGCCACTGGCGCACAGCCGATTGACCGTCACGCCTGCCACATGATGCGGCAATCCCGCCAACAGCGCCGCCATGCGCGCCACGTTGCGGTTGTCTTCGCCCGCCTGATTGGCGCAGCCAAAGAAAACTTCTTCAATTTCATCCGGGTTGATTTGGGCGCGGGCTACCGCTTCCTTAATAACCAGCGCCCCCAAATCGTCGGGGCGAACCTCAGACAGCGCTCCGGCCAATCGCCCAATGGGCGTGCGCACGGCGCTGACAATGACTACTTCTCTCATGGGAACACTCCATTTATAAATTCGATGTTTTTGCGCTATGAATGAGCGGCAGCCAGGACAGCGGACACGTCAACGGCAAAACCAGGGAGCAGCGCCGAAGACGCCACTGCGCCTGAGGCAAATTCGCCATGCACGGCGTAACTGTCGCCGGTCAGGGTCAGCACGGTAATGACGGCTTCGTCTGGATCAACCAGCCAGTACTCCGAAATGCCGGCACGTGCATACTCTTCCCGCTTGATCACCAGGTCCCGCCGGCGATCCGCCGCCCCACCGCTGACCACCTCCATCACCAGGTCGGCCCCATCCCAATATGGCAGTTTCATTTTATCCAGATGCGCCGTGGCCAGAAACACCAGGTCTGGCTCTCGATACTTCTGTGGCCACAACCGTACCCGCAGGGGCGCAAACAACACTTTACCAGCCTGCTTCTGGGTCACAAAGAGAAATAAGGCGTGGTACAAAAAAGCAACAATTGATTGGTGAGCTGTGGTTGGTATGGGCAAAATCTCAACATGACCATCGGCATAATCAATTAAATAATTACTTTCCAGATCCAGGTATTCACTTTCAAGCCAGGCCCCCTGATTGGGGAACAGGTAAGCAATCTCCCAAACAGGTTCCTCAGGCAAGCTGCTGGATGAAGCTGACGCTGGTCTGGTTGTTATAGGCTGAGCCATCATTTACCTCCTGGCCTTAACGAAACGCTATAGCGCCGCCACGGCGGCTTCTACGGCTTCTTTAATGATGCCGGCATTCACCAACTGCCGCACCGTTTCAATATAGGGGGCCAGCGCCACATCATGGTCTACAAACGGGACCGCCTGCCGCACCAGGTCGTAAACTACCGCCGTGCCCTGGCCCAGGCGGACCGTCTGACCCAAATCCTGCCGCCGAAAATCAACCCCTTGCGCCGCCAGCAGCAGTTCAATCGCCACAATCGTCTCCGTATGCTCCAGCACCTGCCCCGCCTGCCGCGTGGCTGTGGCCCCCATGCTGACGTGATCCTCCACGTTGGCGCTGGTGGGAATCGTGTCCGCGCACGCCGGATGGGCCAGCACTTAGTTTTCCCTGGCCAGGGCCGCCGCCGTGTAGTGGGCCATCATGTAGCCGCTCTCCAGGCCGCCGTGAGCCGTCAGAAACATGGGCAGCACATGGCCGTACCTGTCCGCATCCACCA
>CAZDSN010000342.1:0-5127 GCA_964507675.1 uncultured Ardenticatenaceae bacterium
TTTTTTTGGGGGGGGGGGGGCGCCGCCCCCCCGCCCCTGGTCAAAAACCCCCATCCCCCCCTGGGTAGGGGGGTGGGGGGTTGGGCGCTTCCCTGACATCGGTTTCCACCACCAACTAAAAGGGCAAACCCTTTCAAATTGAGAATTGCTGCGCACTCATTCGGCGCGGAGTTTGCCGTTTAGAAGATGGTACTGGCGCGTTCGCTGTGATGGATGTGGGACATAAACTCATTGCGCGTTTTTTCACAATCTTTGAAAGAGCCGCGCATGGCGCTGGTGATCATGCGCGAATGTTCCTTCTTGATGCCCCGCATCATGGCGCACATGTGCGAACCTTCAACGACGACGGCTACCCCCAGGGGGTCCAGAATCTCCGTTAACGTGTCGGCGACTTCCTGGGTCATCCTCTCCTGCACTTGCAGGCGACGGGCGTACATCTCCACAATGCGTGGAATCTTAGACAGGCCGATCACCTTTTTACTGGGGATGTAGGCGACATGGGCCAGGCCAAAGAAGGGCAGCATGTGGTGTTCGCACATGCTGAAGAATTCGATATTGCGCACGACGATCATCTCGTCATATTCGACATCGAATAAGGCGTCGTTGACCAGTTGCCCCAGGTCGGTGCGGTAACCCGCTAACAACTCCTCATACATCCTGGCTACCCGTTCAGGCGTGCGCTGTAAACCCTGGCGGTCGGGGTCTTCGCCCACGTTGTGCAGGATGGTGCGCACGGCTGTGGCTACCTCGGTCTGATTTTGTAAGGTATAGGTTGTATCGGCCAGCGCCAGCACATCCGCCGCCTGGTATATCTTGACGGCAGCTTCGCCAGGGGAGCGTTGGTCAGTTCGAGTTCCGTTTGTCGTACTCATATTTCTATCCTTTGTGGATGCCGGCTTAAAAAGTGAACCCACATTGGGGGCAGATGCCGGCATCCGCAGCTACCACAGCATCGCACTCCGGACAGCACAATTCAAACTCAATGCCGCACTGGGGGCAGAAACTGTCATCTTCGGTGACTGGAGCCAGGCATTCCGGGCAAAGCAACTGCTGGCAGTAAGAACATTGGTCGCTGCCGGCAGCCACCGGTTGGCCACAGGTAGGACAGCGCGGCCCGATGGCTGCTGCCGCCGCCAGTTGCGCCGGGTCTTCCCCGCAGCGGGGACAGACCTTTTCTGCCGCTTCCAGGTGAATCTGGCAGTGAGGACACAGGCGAAACGAACAGCGCGGGCATTGGCTGCTGCCGGCATTAAACTGCTCGCCACATTCCGGGCAGGCTACAATTTGCACGACCTGCTCGCCAGAGCGAATCGCGTGCACCACCCGCGCCGATTTTCGTTGGATCAGCGTCACCCGCGCTTCACAATAGAGACAAAACTGGTCGCCCGGCTGTAAAGGCTGCCGGCAGTTTGTGCAGTAGTTGGGAAAAAGGGTATTACAGTTAGGACAAATCTCCGTGCCGGACGTCAACTCAAAATCACAGATGGGACAGTCAAAGAATAGAGCTGCCTGGCAGTGCGAGCAGACCTCGTCGTCTTCATCCACCGCCTGGTTGCAGCGGGTGCAAAACATTTGCCCACATTCGCGGCAAAACCCTTCTACCAGGCTGACGGGCGCCTGACAGGTGGGGCACAAAACGTCTTCCTGAAACGATTGGGCGACATTGCCGGCAGCCACTGTCGGAGCCGAGGCCCCTAAAGCCGTGGCAACTGGCCCCAGATAAGCGCCGCTGCCGGTCGCTGCCGCTTCCTGGTCAAAGACAAAACCACAGTGCGGGCAGGTAGCGGCGTTAGCCGGCACTACCTCCTCACAATCTGGACAAACCAGATCAAACTCTGTGCCACATGCCTGGCAGCGCGTAGCCATTTCTGCCAGCGGTGCCAGGCAGGCGGGGCAAAACTCCTGTTCACAGTTGGCGCAAACTTCGGCATTCGCTTTCAGGTTTGCCCCACAGGTGGGGCAGGTTCGATTCTTTTTCATAAGCTGTTCCTGTCAGGTGGGTATGATCGACCATTCACTGTCTATTTTACGGGAAAAGCTGGAAAACCACACGAAAATCAACGCCTTCCTTAATAAACGGGCAAGCGTTGGTCTGTTACCTCCCAGGGGCGTTTGCCAACCAGTTTAATGCTTGCCAGTCAATGTCGCTGTATGGCAGACCTGCCTGATGCCTGACCGCAGCGGACTGCCTTTTATCACACTTTTTCTATGAAAATGTCATGACTTCTGAAATTGGACGGGGAATAACTGGAGAAATAGCTTGTTCAGGGTTAAAATACACATGTACTCTGGGGTGCACAGACCTCCATTGTTGTTTTGCGCTCCCCAGAACCGGGTTACGTTAATTTGCCCTCGTCCGCCAACGCATCTTGCTCTTTTCTGCCAGTTGGACGCAGGTGAGCCAGATAAAAACAGCCTGGCGGGGTAATCTTCCGGGCAGATATGCTTCACATAACTACCTTCGTGACTGCTCTCAGGGCCGGTGTCCTCGCCGGGCCTGGTGGTGCGGCGTCCTCGTCGCGCCACAGCAGCCAGGGCGAGTAGTTACCCACTTCAACCAATCTTTTAGCCCTGGCAATAGGGGGCCAGGCACATCGTGGAGGTAATATGAGTAAGGAGACCCTGACTGTAACCGATAATCGCACTGGCCGTACCTATGAACTGCCCATCGCCGATGGCACAATCAAGGCTATGGACTTGCGGCAGATTAAAGTCGCTGCCGATGACTTTGGTTTGATGAGCTATGATCCAGCATTCAAGAATACAGCATCAACCAAAAGCACCATCACGTATATTGACGGTGACAAAGGTATCCTGCGCTATCGCGGTTATCCTATTGAACAACTGGCCGAACACAGCACTTATCTGGAAGTAGCCTACCTGATTTTGAATGGCGAACTGCCCACGAAGGATCAACTGGCAGCGTGGGAGCATACCATCACCTATCACACGCTGGTGCATGAGAACGTGAAGGACGTTATTGATGGTTTTCGCTATGATGCGCACCCCATGGGTATTTTGATTAGCAGCGTGTCCGCTTTGGGCACCTTCTATCCTGATGCCAAGAATGTGGAGGAACCAGAAAATCGCAAATTGCAAATCGCCCGCCTGATCGCCAAAATGCCGACCCTGGCCGCGTTTGCCTTTCGCCACAGCATGGGGCAGCCGTATGCTTACCCGGATAACTCGCTCAGCTACACAGGCAACTTCTTGAACATGATGTTCAAGTTGGTTGAGCCTCGCTATGCCCCAGACCCCATTCTGGAGCGGGCGCTGGACATTCTCTTCATTTTGCATGCCGACCATGAGCAAAACTGCGGCACCAATGCCATGCGCTCGGTGGGCAGCTCACTGGTTGATCCATACAGCGCCATTGCCGCCGCGACAGCGGCGCTGTTGGGGCCGCGCCATGGCGGAGCCAACGAAGCCGTGCTGCACATGTTAAAGCAGATCGGGGACGTGAAGCACGTACCCGAATACGTGGAGCGCGTGAAGAAGCGAGAATTCCGCCTGATGGGTTTTGGTCATCGCGTTTATAAGAATTACGACCCGCGGGCGGCTTTGGTGAAAGCGACCGCCCATGACGTATTCAAAGTAACCGGCGTTAATCCGCTGTTGGACATCGCGCTGGCCTTAGAGCGTACCGCCCTGGAAGATAGTTACTTTGTCGAACGCAATCTCTACCCCAACGTGGACTTCTACTCAGGTATCATCTACCAGGCCATGAACCTGCCGGTGGCCATGTTCCCGGTGATGTTTGCCATCCCACGCACAGTGGGTTGGCTGGCGCAGTGGGAAGAAATGCTGACGGATCCCGAGCAGGCTATTGCCCGTCCACGCCAGGTTTACCTGGGGTATGACGCCCGCGATTACGTACCGATGGCCCAACGCTAGCCGTACGTTGATCATGGTGATAAAGAAAGACGTGAAACGTGCCATTTGTGGGCGCGTTTCACGTCTTTTTGTTGCCGGCACGGTATCGGTCTCGAACCGGGCGCGGCGAAATGGCTTGAGCGTGTGACAGTACCGGCTATGACGTCATTGACCCAGCAACAAACAGATTTACACAAGGTCGTGATTGTGGGCGGCGGCTTTGGGGGGCTGTATGCGGCGCAGGCGCTGGGCCGGGCGGCTGTGACCGTGACGCTGATTGACCGCCGCAACTTCCATCTGTTCCAGCCGCTCCTATACCAGGTGGCCACAGGAGGTATTTCCCCCGGCGACATCGCGTCGCCGCTGCGCGCCATCCTGGCCCGTCAGCAAAATACCCACGTGCTGCAAGCAGAAGTTGCCGACATTAACCCGCAGCAGCGTCTGGTGATTCTGCGGGATGGGGCAGTGCCTTATGACACCTTAATCCTGGCGACCGGCGTCCGTCACCATTATTTTGGGCATGAAGCCTGGGAAGAGCAAGCCCCCGGTCTGAAGAGTATCGAAGAGGCGCTGGCGATTCGCCGCCGCATTTTCCTGGCCTTTGAAGCCGCTGAGCGGGAGACAGATACCGCCAGACAGATGGCCTGGATGACTTTTGTGGTGGTAGGAGGTGGACCAACCGGTGTGGAACTGGCGGGCGCGCTGGGCGAACTGGCCCACCGTACGCTGCGCGACGATTTCCGTCACATTGATCCTGAGCAAGTGCGTATCTTTTTACTGGAGGGGCAAGAGCGGATACTGCCTACCTATCACCCGGATTCGTCGGCGCGCGCGGCCAAAGCCCTGCAAAACCTGGGGGTGACGGTGTGGACAAATACGCTGCTGACGAGCCTGACGGAAATGACCGTGACTGTGCAGCAGGGAGCAGCGACGCAGACGCTGCCGGCACGCACATGCTTGTGGGCGGCCGGGGTGAAAGCGTCGCCATTGGGGCGCGCCCTGGCGGAACGAACAGGCGTAGCGCTGGATTCTGCCGGGCGGGTGCGCGTGCAGCCGGATTTATCGCTGCCCGGGTTTCCGGAGATACTTGTCATTGGCGACCTGGCCCACCTGCCCGCCGCGGGAGGCGGGACACTGCCGGGGATCGCGCCGGTGGCTATGCAGCAAGGGCATTACGCCGCCAGGTTAATTCAAGCCCGGCTGATAGGGCAAAGCTGCCCCCCCTTTCGCTACCGCGACAAAGGCAGCCTGGCT
>CAZDSN010000343.1:0-5125 GCA_964507675.1 uncultured Ardenticatenaceae bacterium
ATTCGTTTTTTACCCCTTCAACACGACGCTTTTCCCTGCCAGCCGCCGTAATCCTGGCTTCAACACGCGCCATCACGTCATCGCTCAAACCCTCTTCGGATGCAGCGATCTCTCGCTTCGTTAAGAATTCTTTTGCCTGGTTCCACCGTTCATCCGACAGCTTACGCGATAGAAATAACAGGCAGGAATGCTAAATCTACGGCATTCCACAACTCCTTTCATATGAAAAGGTCGTAAGAGCGCCTGACTTGTTTTCCTCTCTGTATTGACCGTTCGCCGCCACTGGGGCATAAATGGGCGGTAACTGGCTGGCGATTTTCAGCCATGACGAGGCTTTATGGAACCTTCTGACCCGTACCAGACTGCCGGCACTGAATCCCCGGCAGCCGTATTGATTCCGCAAAAGATACAGGGGGAAATGCCGGCATCCCGCCGCCTGCTCATCCTCACGGGCAGTCTGCTGCTGCTCATCCTGACGGTCTTGGCCCTCACCTATTGGACCGCCGCCCCCATCAGCAGCCGTTTTCGCACCTTTGTCACCATCTTCCTGGGTATCCTGGTAGAAGCCCTTCCTTTTCTATTAGCCGGCTCCGTCGTCTCCGGCCTTATTGAAGTCTATGTGGGTCACGGCGCATTAGACCGCTTCCTGCCCCGCCGCCCTATCCCTGCCGCCTTTGTGGGCGCGCTGCTTGGTTTTGCCTTCCCCGTCTGTGAATGCGGCGTGGTTCCCGTCACCCGCCGTCTCTACCAAAAGGGGCTGCCACTCTCCGTGGGCGTTGCTTTTTTACTGGCGGCGCCCGTGGTTAATCCCATCGTCCTTATCAGCACCTATGCCGCTTTTGGCTGGGGGCCGGTGCTCTGGGGCCGCCTCGGCTTTAGCATCTTGATTGCTTTCGCCATCGGCCTGCTGTTTACCTTTGCCAAACCGGAGGAAGTGCTGCTTCCTGCCGAGTTAGATGCCGCCAATGTCGCTTGCGGTGTAGAACACGAACATGAGCATGCCCCGTCGCGACGTTCCTTGTGGCAGGCGCTGGCTGTTGGCGGCGATGACTTTCTGGATATGGCCCGCTACCTGGTCATGGGGTCTATGTTAGCTGCCGCTATGCAAACGCTGACGCCCCAAAGTACACTACTGGCTTTGGGCAGCGGTCCAATCATCTCCGTCATGGCCCTGATGCTGTTAGCCTTCGTCCTCTCTGTTTGCTCCACAGTGGATGCTTTCCTGGCTTTATCCTTCGTCAACAGCTTCACCACCGGCTCTATCCTTAGCTTTCTCGTCTTTGGGCCAATGGTGGATATTAAAAGCTCGCTCATGTTTCTGGGCGTTTTCCGGCGACGCGCTGTTGCATACCTGATCCTGCTGCCCCTCTTGTTTGCTCTCGTGATGGGGCTGTTTATCAATCTGAATCTGGGCTGGTAGGTGCGATTTTCCCAGGCGAAACGGTTAACTGTTATGGAACGCATTCTCAAAGCTCTTCTGTTGGTTGCTCTTGGTCTGTACCTCTATACGCGGCTGACATCAGGCGTGATCGAGTTCTACATTCACCCTCGCTTCATCACGCTGGTGCTGCTGGCCGCAGTCGGCTTGTTAATCGTGGCTGCCAGTTTCTTCCTGCGCCCAGAATCTAACCATACCCATGAGCATGCAGGTCACACGCACAGCCACCTTTCCTGGATAGGTCTGTTTCTCCTGGCTGTACCTGTCGTGCTGGGCTTGCTGGTGCCGCCGCAACCGTTGGGCGCTGCCGCCGTCGGTAACCGCGAGGTACAGGTGGGCAGTTTGAACTCCATTGCCCCACCGCGCAGCGACGACCGCATGGGATTGGTAGCCGGCGAGAAAAATATCCTGGATTGGCTAACCGATTTTCAACGCAACCCCGACGCAACCACGTTCAACGGCGTGGAGGCCAACCTGGTAGGCTTCGTTTACCGCGACGAACGTTTTGCGGCAGATCTGTTCATGTTAGGCCGCTTTATTGTTAGCTGCTGCGTGGCCGACGCTTCTCCCGTGGGCATCATTGTGCGCAGCGACCAGGCCAGCGACTATGCCGCCGATCAATGGCTGCAGGTGCAGGGGCATTTCCAGGCCGGGAAGTTTATCAATGCGGAAATGCCCATCTTGATTGCCGACGAAATTACGCCGGTTGACCAGCCGCAGCAGCCTTATCTTTATCCATAATGAGCGCCCAAACCAATCAGGTTTCTTTGTCTATCTGGCGTCTCAGCCGGTTTGATCGCCTGGTAGTTCTGACAGTCGCCGGCCTTTTGGCCGTGGCAGGCGGGCTGATCTGGCGCGGCGACCGGGTGGGGATAACAGCAACGGAGATTTGGCCTGCGCCTGATGCCGGCAACGTTTCCACTCTCACCACTTTGCGCATTACCTTTGACCAGGAAATGGCGGCAAACGACGCCGCAACTATCGCCCTGACGCCGGCTGTGGCCGGCAGCGCCCGATGGGAAGGGGATACGCTGGTCTTCACCCCGGATCAGTCCCTGACCCCGGACACCTTATACACAGCCAGCGTGTCGGCGCCCCTGCAAAGCCAACAAGGGCAACAACTGCTCCACCCCATTACCTGGCAGTTCCACACCCGCCAGCCGCGCATCCTCTACCTGGCGCCAGACGCCCAGGATCACCAACAGCTTTTCCTGACCTCGCTGGACAACCAGCCTCCCATTCAGTTGACCCAGGTCAGCTATGACGTAACGGACTTCGCCGTCTCGCCAGATGCGGAAAGCATCGTTTACAGCGTCTCTCTGGCTGACGGCAGCAGCAATTTATGGCTTATGCCGGCTGATGGCAGCGACAGCCAACTGTTAATTGACTGCCAGGGCGCTGTCTGCGGCGCGCATGCCTGGACCTCTGACGGTCGGCGACTTGTTTATGAACGGCGCAATCCTGTGCTGGCAGGCGCGCCGCCGGGGCCGCCGCGCCTGTGGTGGGCAGACGTTGCCTCTGGTCAGAGCGTGCCCGTTTTTGAAGACAACCAATGGCTGGGCATGTCGCCACGCATGTCACCTGATGGCCGCTGGCTCAGTTACAATGCGCCCTTCACGCAGCAAGTCCAGGCTTATAATCTGGAAACGGGTCAAATCGTTACCATGCCCAGCCAGACAGGCGAGCCTGCTTCCTGGAGTCCTGACAGCCGCGAACTGCTGTTCACCGAGATTCAACCTCAGGGTGAGCAGTTTGCCATTCACATCTTCAGCGCCAACGTCTACAGCAACACCCTGACCAATCTCAGCGCCGGCTTAAACGTCAGCGACGGTTTTCCTACCTGGTCGTTTGACGGAGCATGGATTGCCTTCAACCGCAAACTGCCGCGCGCGCCCATGGGCAAACAGTTGTGGCTGATGCGGCCCGACGGGCGCGACACCCAACAATTAACACAAGACGCTGACGTCCACCACGGCCCGCCGCACTGGTCGCCCGATGGCCATTATCTGTTATTCCAACGTTTTGTGCTGACTCAGCCCGGCGATCCAGGCATCTGGCTGATTGACGTTACCACCCAAAAGCAGCAAGAAATCGCCAGAGTAGGCATCCAACCCGCCTGGCTGCCCTGACAACCTCCGCAAACCATATGCTCCCATCCAAACGTTCCTTCTGGCAACTGAGTCGTTTTGACCGGTTAGTCGCCGCCACGTTGGCCCTACTGCTCAGCCTGGCCGGTCTGATAGCCCTGCGGGGGGATCGCGTGGGGGTGCGGGTGACAGCCTTGCTGCCGGCAGATGGCAGCGCCGCCTCCACTCGCACGGCCATCCGCGTCACTTTTGCTCAAGAGATGGAAGGGGGAGAAGTGGTGATGATCGTGGAGCCGGACACAGCCGGACACACAATCTGGGATGGTCGCAACCTGGTCTTTCAACCAGACAAACCGCTGACTCCTGACACCCAATACCGCGTCCAGGTTCCCGCCGGTCTGCGCAGCCGGCGCGGTCAGTTGCTGTTGCGCCCCCTCAACTGGGAATTCCACACAGCCGCGCCGCGCCTCCTTTACCTGGGTTGGGACAAGGACGATGTCAGCCAGCTATACCTGATTTCGCCTACAGGCGGCGACGCAGTTCCCTTGACCCGCGAGAAAACGAACGTGGTGGATTACGCCCTGTCGCCTGATGGCATGACGGTCGTCTACAGCCTGGCCCAATCAGATGGAACCAGCAGCGAATTATGGCAGGTCAGCATCGCCGCGGGAGCGGAGCGTTCGCTGCGCCCACAGCGCCTGCTGCGTTGCGACAAGGCCTTATGCCATCGCCCTGTCTGGTCGCCGGATGGCCGGCGGCTGCTTTACGAACAGCGCAATATAGATGCAAATAGCGGGCAGGCTGGCCCGCCGCGGCTGTGGTGGTTGGATGTAACTGCCGGGCAAACGCTCCCGTTGTTTAGCGACAGCCAATGGTTGGGGCTGGGCGCCGGTTTTTCCGCTGATGGCCGCTGGCTCAGCTACCTGGCGCCGCAATCACAAGAAGTGCAGCTTTACAATCTGGAAACAGGCGAAACGCGGCAGCTTTCCAGCCAGACGGGGCAGGCGCCTGCCTGGAATCCAGCCGGTGCCGACCTGGTCTTAACCGCTTACGCCACCACGGAAGCAGGCTTTTCGGTGCATCTGTTTCGGGCTGGCCTGAGCGACGCTGCACCGTTGGATTTAAGCGGCACGACAGACGTCAACGACGATGGTCCTGTCTGGTCGCCAGACGGGAACTGGATCGCTTTTGGCCGGCAGGAAGCAGGGGCGGTAATGGGCAAGCAGTTGTGGATTATGCGGGCAGATGGCCGCCAGGCGCGAGCGTTAACCAATGACCCGCAGGCATATCATGTTTTGCCGGCATGGTCCCCCGACGGTCAAACGCTGGTCTTCCAACGGTATGCGCTGACGGAAGCGAACGCCCGTCCAGAAATCTGGCTGGCAGACGTCAACAGCGGCGCGCTGCGCCAGATTGCAACGGCAGGCGCCCAACCAAGTTGGGCGCCGTAAACGCTGCTGCAAATAGAAGTTATTGAAGTTTAAGAAAATAATTCGGTAAACGGGGGTGAAGGCATCCCCAAGGGCTGACCCCCATCCCCCTGAAAGGGGAAGGGGGCTTTTCGGAGAGGGCGAGGGGCGCTGCGCGCCCCTCGCCCTAC
>CAZDSN010000344.1:0-3625 GCA_964507675.1 uncultured Ardenticatenaceae bacterium
CCCCCAGGCGGGTTCCAGATCGGCGGCGGGATCATCCGTGAGGCGGGTAGGCGTGCGGTCGCCGGCAAATGCCGGCATCATATACACCTCCCAATTCCCATCCACATCAGACACATACGCCAGATATTGTCCATCAGGCGACCAGGCAGGGGCTGCCTCCATGCCCGTGCTAAACGTCAGCCGCGTCAACTGCGTGCCATCCCGGTACATGATGTAGATATCGCTGTCTGATTGACCGTCGCGCATCCAGCTAAAAGCCAGCCACTGCATGTCAGGCGACCAGGCCAGGGTTTGGGCTGTGGCTGGCAGTCCAACTATCTCTAGCGGCTCTACATCCTGTCCGTTTCCATTCATGACAACCGGCTCAGCCACCGAACCGCTCAGGCGCGTAAACACTATCTTGCCATCCGGGCGCCAGTACGGTTGTTGGTCTGGGCGGTCCAGTTGCGTCAACCGCTGCAAATCCGCGCCATCAGGCGTCATCGTCCAGATATGGAAGTTGCCGTCCCGCATACTGGAGAAGACGATACGCCGCCCATCCGGGGACCAGTGCGGGGAAGCGTCCTCATTGGGATCCGCAGCCAACACGGTCTGTCCGCGGCCATCGGCGTTCATGCGCGCGATCTCCAGGTTCCCATCGCGGCGGCTGGTATACACCAGTTGGCGACCGTCGGGCGACCAATCTGGCTGCACATCGTTGTCTGCGTTGTCAGTCAGTTGGCGCGTCGCCAACGTAGCCGGATCAATGGTAAAGATGTCGGCGCTGCCCTGGCGGTAGGAAACAAAGCTGATCAGACCGTTGACGGGAGGGGCGTCGGACGTTGCCCAGGGGGTGGGCGGCGGCGGCGCGGGTGGTAATGGCGTGTCGTATGCTGCGGGGAGAAATGCCGGCATTTGCCCCAACTTTACCTGCGTCATATTCGCCAGCCAGACCAGCATGTTGCGCCAGAGAACAAAGTTTTCCGGCTGCGGCGTATCCGCCAGGGTCCAGTGGAAGCCAATGCGCGGAATCACGACAACCGTGCCCACATCGTCATAGACCGCCATAACAGGCTCGCCGCTGCGGGTGGCCACGGCCAGGGATGGCGGCATTACCTGCACGCTGTCGCTGCCAGGCACAGACAGGCGATCAACGCCCAACGTGATAGGATGCACGGCAATGACGTCTGCCCACGGCTGATCGCCCGCACCCGTTTCCGTAAAGAAGATGCCGCGCGGCTCGCTGAGCAGACTGGCGGCTTGCGCGGAGGTATAGCCGCTCTGGTCACCCACGACCACGCCGCGACAGAAGCTGTCGCCCATGACGACGACGGAGCCGCCGGCCTGGATATATTGTTCGATGAGGGGGATGGCTTTGCCGGCATTGCCACAGAAATTAGCAATCACCACGTCATACGCCAGCAAATCTTCCACCGCCGTGGGTATCTTGTAATCCAGCGTGGCCCCCAACGCCTCTATCACCCCATAAAAATCAGCCAACACCGCCAGACTGTCGCTCAACTGGCAAAACGCCGCATCCTGGCGCGGATCACAATCATCCACCCACAGCAGACGCGGGTTCAGTTGCGGCGTCAGGTTCTGGTAACGCGGCTCCATGAACCAGGATACCTCCTCTACCAGTTGCTCCCCCAGGAACTGAATTTGCCCGCTGCTTGTGTCCGGATCGGCCAGCGTAAGCTGCAAGTGCAGCGGGCCCTGTCCCATCCACGCTTCTTCCGCCACTCGCCACACGCCTGTGACGGTAATAACCGTTTCGTTGGCTGAGGCTGCCAGCGGCGTATCAAACACCAACCCCGCAATGGCCGCGCGTCCGTTGGCGCTGGTGGGGTTTTGCAGATTAACCAGGCTGGCGCGTAAATTGGCGGCGGGGAGTGATTGCAGGCGATAGCCCAGCGTCAGCGTGAAGTCGTGGACGCCGGTCAGCAACGTGTCCGGCCCAGGCGACACGGCGATCAGGCGCACGTAATCAGCCGTGGCGGGCGCAGCCTGATCCACCAACACCGGCTCTGTAGTGGGAAACGGCGTGGGCAAATCGTTTGTCGCTTTCTCCTCCCGCGTCGGATTGACGGGGGCCAGCGCCGGGTTTTCGGGGGCGGCCCGCAACTGTGTCAGCCAGGCGTACCCCAGCAAGGCGACGCCTATCAAGATGACGAAAGTGACGCTGGCGGTTACCAATTGATTGAAGCGGTTCTTTTTCACAGTTTTTGCTCCTTCTGCTTGCTGCCAGAGTTGGCGGCGCAGCCGCTGTTTGAAGGCGGGCGGCGCAGACGCTGCCGGCGGTCGCCGGGCGGACAAATCCGCCGCCAGGCGCAGTGTGGGGTCATCCTGCGCGCCTTCATCCAGTTGACGGCCCCAATTGTCAGCGTTAAAGGGTGGTTTAGTTTGAGACATAGACGGATACCTCCTGTTCATTCCATTCCAATGCTTGCTGCAGCTTTTGTAAAGCCCGATGCACCCGTACATAAACGTTGTTGCGGGAACAGTTCAAGATGACGGCAACCTCGGCGCTGCTCAGGTCCTCGTAAAAGCGAAGGGTGAGGATTTCGCGGTCTTTGGCCGGCATTTTAGCCAGCGCCGCCTGCACCTGATCCTGCTGTTCCCGCCGCTGCACGGCGGCCTCGACGTGGGTATCTGCCGCCTGCCACCAGTGCAGCGGGGTCAGCCAGCGTCGCCGTCGCTGCTGCTGTATCAATTCGTTGCGGGCAATGCGATACAACCATGCCCCAAAACTGACACCCTGCCAGCGAAAACGACCGATCTGGCGCAGCGCTTTCTCAAACGTGGCCGCCGTTACATCCTGGGCCAGCGCCTCGTCATCCGTCTGCCGCCGCACGTAGCCGTAAATACGGTCTACGTAACGCTCAAACAACCGGTCAAAGGCGTGGGCATCTTGTTGGGCCTGCGCCACCAACTCTGCCTCGTGCAATTCATTCATAAAGTTTCCAGTGGCCGGGTAGATGCCGGCATCTGCCCGGTGGGATAAGTTCCAGAACTGCTTATATAACGCGCGAACCGCCCCAATCTTACAACCGCGACGGCATTCAGTTTTCCCGCAATTCTCATTTAGGCTGTTTAGCCTCTGGCTGAATCGCTGCCAGGGGCGGGGTCATCGAGGGGGAGGGGCGTGCCCCTCCCCCTCAGCCAAAAGCCCCTTCCCCTTCGGGGGAGGGGGGTTGGGGGATGGGGGGCTTCCCGGACATTGGTTTTCACCAACGGCCCAAGGGGCAAACCCGTTCAAATTGAGAATTGCTGCCAGTTTTCGCCACACATTGCGCGGACGGTGGGCTGTGGTATCGTTCAGGCGCAATCTGCTTTTGCAAATCAATTCTGGGCGTGGTTCAGAAAGCGACAACTACCCTTTACAAATTAGGCTTCGTATTGTCATTCCGACCCTGAGCCTGCCGAAGGGGAGGAATCCCTACGTTTGCAGCTATTAACCGCGAAGCGCGTAAATGGCGCAAACTTTCTCTCGCATTTTTTGCGTTCTTTGTGTCCTTTCCGGTGAAATCTCAGAGAGGCTTAACCATTACCACGATTTGCTGAATCATCCTACAAAATTGTCAAGAAAGCATGGACTACGCCCTGACGGTAGCGCCACACTAAATCGTGGAAATGCTTTAATCTA
>CAZDSN010000344.1:3725-5111 GCA_964507675.1 uncultured Ardenticatenaceae bacterium
GTTAAATGCAGCGCCGCCGGCCCTGATTTTAGAGCACAACATGAGACAATGGGATTTTCAGGCAGCAGTGCGGGAACGCGGGGCATCCCTTAAGGTGGCCGTGGCCTTATTTCTGGCGTTGCGCCTGTTCCTGACCGGCTGGGGCGCGCTGGCTGTCACGCTGGTCCCTGTCCCGGCGGCTCCTGACGAAGCCGTGCGCCCCTATTTGGGCGCGGACATCTTATCAGAGGGCGCCGCCGGGCTGCTGCTGGGTCCCTGGCAGCGTTTCGACGCCAACCGCTATCTGCGTATTGCCCGCCAGGGCTACGCCGCCGTCGAAGACTCCGTCTTCCCCCCTCTCTACCCGCTCCTCATTAGCGCCGTCAGCCGCCTGCTGCCTGACCCCACCTCCACCGCCGCCGGTATGGCCGCGGCCATCCTCGTTAGTAACATAGCCTGCCTCGTCGCTTTCTATCTGTTTCACCGCCAGACCGCTGCCAGACTGGGGACCAGCCAGGCAAACCGGGCGCTCGCTTACTTTGCCCTGTTTCCGACAGCTTTCTTTCTGTTTGCGCCTTATACAGAATCGCTCTTTATCGCGTTAGTATTGGCCTGTTTGGGGGCAGCGGAGCGGGGGAAGTGGGGGCGTGCCGGCATCTTCGCCGCCCTATCCGCCCTCACCCGCACGACTGGCGTCCTGCTGATCCTCCCTCTGGCATACGCCGCCTGGCAAACCCGCTCGTGCTGGCGCGCGCTTTTGTGCGCTGCCCTGCCAGGCGCAGCCTTCCTGACCTTCCTGGCTTATCGTTATTGGCTGGGGCTGCCCCCCATCGGTCAGGTATACGCCCAATTCTGGTATCAAACCACCGCCCTGCCCGGCGCTGACCTGCTGGCGGCGTTGTCCACCATTCTCACCGGACAAGGCGCGCGCGCTGGCGAAATCACCCTCATCTTCGACTTTCTAACGCCGCTGCTGCTCCTGGCTGCCTCTCTCGTCGCCTTCCGCCGCTACGGACCCACCATAGGCCTCTACTCAGCCGCCCTGCTCCTCTTCCTACTCCTGCCCCACTCCGAACTAAAACCCCTCTACTCCTTCACCCGCTACGCCTTGCCCTTCTTCCCCCTCTTCTGGTGGGCAGGCGAAGCCGGCCAAAGCCCCTGGACCCATCGCCTCATCCTCTACCCCTCGCTGCTACTGTACCTTTATTTCAGCGGGCAGTTTTTCCTCTGGGGGTGGGTCGGGTAGCAGAAGGCAGAGGGTAGAAGGCCGAAGATAGTTGCTTCAGGCTGTCTTTGCCGGCTACCATCTCAATAGACTATAAGAAAATAATCGGGTAATCCCGCCGCCCTTGCCAGGGAAGGGGTAATGTAGGGCGAAGGGCGCGCAGCGCCCTTCGCCCTCTCCGA
>CAZDSN010000345.1:0-5108 GCA_964507675.1 uncultured Ardenticatenaceae bacterium
CTGCCGCTTTAGCGCAGAAACTGGCCGGGATGGAGGGCGTTGTCGTTGCTGAAGCTGAACGACCGCACAAAATCCCACAAGAGGAGCCTGAATTTCGGCCTGTGGCGACCACACCTCCGTCGCCCGACGACCTCAAAATCATCGAGGGGATTGGGGCTAAGATAGCGGCGATTTTGAATGATGCCGGCATTCACACCTTTGCCCAATTAGCGACAACGGACGTCAGCCGCCTGGAAACCATCCTGGCTGAGGCTGGTCCCCGCTTTCAACTGGCAGAACCTGCCAGTTGGCCCCAACAGGCAGCCCTGGCTGCTGCCGGCAGTTGGGAGGAATTACAGCAGTTGCAAGATGCCCTGAAAGGTGGGCACGGCGTCCGAGGCGATGTGCAGCCCTTGTGAGGGTTGTTGAGGAGGTGGAAATATGAATGAAGCGCACGGGCCGCAGCAGGTGTTGTTTTACGACATCGTGAAGCTGGTTATTGCCCTGATTCTGCTGAGCATTACCGGGCTGCTGCTGCTGCAAGCCAGCAGCCAGAGCGCCGCTTTGTTATCGCTGCTGCTTTGAGGATGCAGCGGGGGCCGTCAAACGAATGTTTCGGGTTGGAGTGGAGGCTGCAGCCGTTGTCCTGTTCCGGCCAACGTCTCCACTCCGAAATCTTTTCAACCCTGGCTGCCTGACAGCCCCTGCTGCAAAAGGAGGATGCCGAAGCCCAGCAGCAGTAGTATGCTCAGCAGCATCAAACCGCGCACCAGGCGAGGACCGAGCCGACGCGCCTGGTGAAATACCCCGACCATCAGGATCATGCCGGTCAGGAATACCCCATAAAATCCCAACAAAAAGAGGGCGGCATGGGCAGCGGACTGCTGCCAGGCAGCCAGCAGCAGCGGCCCATTGATCAAGCCCCAGAAAAGATAGGGGCCAGGGCTGAGCAGATTCATGAGGACGGCGCGGCGCAGGCCGCTATGGGCAGGGGGGGCGACCAGATATGGCGTATCAATACGCGCCGTTGCCGGCTGCCGCCATTCGCGCCAGACACTCCAGGCCAGATAAAGCACAAACAGACCGCCGGCCAGGTTCAGGCCGCGAATAGCGGCGACGGGTAACTGCCCCAGCAGAAACGTCATGACGATGACAATGGGGGCGTCCGAAATCAAAGGGGCCAGCGTCACGGGCAGGCCGCGCCGCCAGCCGCCGGCCAGGGATTCGGAGATGAGGAAGGCTTGCAGCGGGCCGGGGGCGCCGGCGGCGGTGACGCCCAGGCCGGCCCCGCGCAGCCAGAATTCAAGCAGGGTCATGGCCACGGAAAGCAGACAACAGGTAATAGAAAACAGGCAACAGGCAACAGGCAACAAAAACGAGCGGAGGATCGCTGCCCCCTATTTTCGAGGTTTGCTTGCCTGTATAGTTTGCTACTGTATCATGCCGGCAGCAGCAGATGCAAGTCGCCAAATTCGTGCCACAGGTAGCCGGCGTGCACGGCTTCGGCGTAGGCCTGGCGCAGGTGGGGCAGACCGGCCAGGGTTTGCAGCATGGTCAGGTGACTGGCGCGCGGCTCGTGCCAGCCGGTGAGAATGCCATCCACGGCGCGCAGGCCGCGTTGGGGGGTGATGACCAGATCCGTCCAGCCGTGGCTGGCCTGCACCTGCCCGCCGGGGCCGGCAACGCTTTCCAGAGCGCGCACGGCAGTTGTGCCCACGGCGATGACGCGCCCGCCGGTTTGCCTGACCATGTTCACCAGACGGGCGCTGGCTGCCGGCACTTCATAATATTCCGGGTAAGGCGGTTCTCCTGCCTCCAGACTGGCCACGCCTGTGTGCAGCAGCAGCGGGGCAAACAACACTCCCCGCGCCACCAGCCGCGTCATGAGCGCGGGTGTAAAGGCCCGCCCGGCAGAAGGCATTTCGGCGCTGCCCATTTGGGTGGCGTAAGTGGTCTGGTAGTAATCCAGGGGCCAGGAATCTGGTACGTATTGGTAACGGATAGGGCTGCCATGCTGCCGTAAGTAGGCGCTGAGCTTAACCGGGAGTTCCAGGTGGGCTATCCATAAGCGTACCTGTCCGGATTGGCCGTTGTAAGGGGATTGCAGGACGGCTGAGCCGCCGGCAGGCAGGGTAAGGCGTTCCCCCGGAGAAGCCGTCAAGAAGGGTTGTGTGCCTTTGTCCGCCAGTTGGCGCAGTTCGACCACCCAGGTTTGCGCCGACAGCCGGTTAGAAAGGTGCAGCCGCAGCGGCGCGCCATCGGCGCGATGTGCCGGCAACGCGGCGTTGAGGGTGCCGCTGGTGTTGATGACCAGCAAGTCGCCGGCGTTGAGAAAGCAGGGCAGGTCGTGGAACTGGCTGTGGATGATGCGGTCAGCGTCCAACGGACGCTGAAAGGCGTCTGCCGGACGCTGCGAAGCGACCGGTAGTCGCGGGAAGGCGGTTGGCGCTGCCGGCTGTTGTTGGAAGTAAGACACCATCAGGCGCACTTCATCCCGGGCCAGGCCGCGCGCTTCGGGCGGGGCGCTGGCTTCCAGCGCCGGCGGCAAATCGAACTCTAACGAGCCTGCCAGAGGAACCAGGGGACGAGCCAATACGGGGGCAGAGGGCGCGGTCAACGAGTGCAGCATCAGGCCACCTCCAGCGGGAGTAGAGCACGAGCCGCGTACCGTCCGCCAGGTAGTGCGCCGTCCAGCAGGCGGCGGAAGCCGGGCACGCTCATTTCGGGCAACGGACGGTCGCTGATATCCTCGCCGGGGAAGGCTGCCTGGTGCATGACGGTGCGCATGTCGCCGGGGTCCACCCAGTAGATGCGCCAATCTGGATTTTCAGCAGCCAGCACGTGCGATAGCTGTTCCAGGGCAGCTTTGCTGCTGCCGTAGCCGCCCCAACCGGGGTACGCCTCGACGGCGGCATCGCTGGTGATGTTAATAATTTTGGCGTCTGGTTTCAGCGTGTGACGCACAGCTTGCAGCACGCCTAAGGGAGCAATGACGTTGACGCGGAAAACGTCTGCTAGCACGTCCAGGGGGTAATCAAGCAGGTTGGGTTGGGGGCTGGGGCCGAGAATGCCGGCATTATTCACCACCACATCCAGCCCTCCCAATTCCGCTGCGGCCGCCGCCAGCGCCGCGCGGTGCGCCGCGTCCGCCACATCTCCTGCCAGGGCTGTCACCACCGTCCATTCGCTCAACGCTGCTCGCGCGGCTTCCAACGCCGCCGCGCCGCGAGCATCAATAAGTAGTTGCCATCCTTCCAGGGCCAGCGTCTGCGCCAGGGCCAATCCCAATCCGCGTGATGCTCCCGTGATTAAAGCTGTGCGTGTTTCATTTGTGTTGATCATTATCCTCACCTCAAACGAAGTGTAGCCAGAAGCGGCGGCGGTAAACGCATTCACCGGCTGTCTGAGTTAATCTATGTTTCATACGCCTCAGTTTAGACCATGCCCGGGCTGGATGTATTGATCGAGGGACCGGTTTCCAGGTATGCCAAAAGGACAGGCAACCTGCCTGCACCAAGGGACAGGTATGCCTTCCTGTTCGGTTGGGAGATATTGAGTTTGGGAGTCTAATGCGGCAAAATGAGACTTGCCAATATATGCACAGCGTAGGGTAACTGGCCCTGGCTCCCCTGGACTCGCCAGGGGATAAGTGTTGCCCTATGCCCAAAATGGAGTAAAGTTAACCCGTTCCTGTTGCTGCACAACTTTCATTCTGCAAAAATGGCGCGAAAATATGAGCGATATACCTGTCAATGAAGTTGATTATTTCGGCCAACCCAGTTCCCTCTACCCGTTTGATATTCGTTATGACCAGGCAGATCGGGCGTTTTGCGATCCGCGACCGGATGGCCTCTGGCGGGTGCGGCTGCATACTGAACCGGGTTTCAGCGAAGTGGTACTGGTCTTCAATGATGGCGTGGCGCGGGCCGCGCCGATGCATCTGTGGGGCCAGACGCGCCGCTTTCAGTTTTGGGAAGCGGTGGTGACGCCTGCGCGGGCGCAGGTGGTGTACTCTTTTGCCTTCAAGCGAGAGGACGGCGCTGTCGTTTATTGGGGCCGGCACGGCAGCGGGAATGTGGTGGAGTCTGCTTTTACGCTGGACCTGGCGGCAATGCCGCCGCTGCAAACGCCCGATTGGATGCAAGGGGCTGTGATATACCAGATTTTCCCTGAGCGTTTTGCCAATGGCGACCCCGGCAATGATCCGCCGGGTAAAGTTCCCTGGAATGCGCCGCCGCGCAGCCGCCAGTTTCACGGCGGCGATTTACAGGGCATCACGGCTCACCTGGATTATTTGCAGGATTTGGGCGTAGACGCAATCTATCTAACCCCCATTATGCCATCCCCCAGCAACCACAAGTATGACGCCGCCGATTACTCCCGCGTGGATGTGGCCTTTGGTGGGGATGAGGCGCTGCGGGCGTTAACGGCGGGGCTGCATGAACGGGGGATGAAGATTGTGTTGGATGCTTCATTTAACCACTGCCATCCACGGTTTTTTGCTTTTCAAGATTTGCTGCAGCGCGGCGCAGAGTCCCCTTATCGAGATTGGTTTGTGGTGAAAGAGTTCCCCGTTAAGGTACGGGCGCGGCCGCATAAGGCGGCGACGCATTGGCGGGGCAGCGAAGCGGAATTGAGAGAGTGGCTGGATCATTTTGCGGTGGCCAGCGGCGTGCCCGTGGAACTGCTGGATGACGATGGGCCGGTGTTGGAGCCAACGTATGAGGCGTGGTTTGGGGTTTTGAATATGCCCAAGATAAACCAGTCCCATGCCGCGGCGCGCGCCTATTTTCTGGACGTGGCCGCCTATTGGCTGCGCGAGTTCGGCATAGATGGCTGGCGCATGGACGTGGCGCAGCATGTGGTGGATGATTTCTGGCTGGATTTTCGCCGCGCGGTCAAGGGGGTCAACCCCGATGCTTATTTGTTGGCCGAAATCTGGGGGGATACGTCGGACTGGCTGCAAGGGGATATGTTTGACGCCACCATGAATTACACCTTTCGTTCGCTGTGCCTGGAATATTTTGGCCGCGGGCGTATGGCTACGACTGATTTTTTGGACGGGGTGCAGCAGATGTTGATGATGTATGCCGAGTCGGTGACGCTGGTGAATCAGAATTTGCTTTCCA
>CAZDSN010000346.1:0-5108 GCA_964507675.1 uncultured Ardenticatenaceae bacterium
GGAAGTGATCGCTACCTACCGCGATGCCGGATATGACTTCATCGCGCTCACTGACCATTTTCTGGCCAATTACGACTTTCCGATCGTCGATACGCGCCCGCTCCGCAGCGAGGGCTTTACTACGCTGATCGGGGCGGAGTTGCACGCACCGGCGCTGGGCAACGGCGAGCGCTGGCACATCCTCGCGGTCGGGCTGCCGTTCGGCTTCGCGCCGGTGGCGCAGGATGAGACGGGGCCGCAACTGGCGGCGCGGGCGGCGGCGGCCGGGGCCTACGTGGCGATCGCGCACCCGGCGTGGTATGGGCTGACGGTGGAGGATGCGCTGACGATCGAGGCGGCGCACGCGGTCGAGGTTTTTAACACTACCTGCCGCTATGAGGGAGACCGGGGCGAGAGCTGGCACCTGGCCGATCTGCTGCTCGCGCGCGGGAAGCGACTGCTGGCCTGCGCCACCGATGACGCACATTTCGCCGACCGGCCGGATACGTTCGGCGGGTGGGTGATGGTGCGCGCGGAGCGCCCGGAACCGGAACTGCTGCTCCAGGCGCTGAAGGCGGGGCACTACTACTCCTCGCAAGGCCCCGATTTCACGAACATCGCGATCGTGGGTGAAGAGATTCAGATCGTCTGCTCGCCCAGGCGCGGCCGCGTAGACAGTGGATAGGCCATTATCCTGACGGTTGGCTGTTGTTGCAGCCGCTGCAAGCAGTTATCCATGTCCTGGCGACCAAAGGCGGCGGCCTGGAAAGGCGTCGGCTCGTCCCCGACAATGGCCAGGAAATCACCTGTACCCAACAAATACTCTGCCTGTGAGTCGGCGATGCCGGCAGCAGCCTGCGCCTGCCGCGCGTCGTCCACCTGGCCTACGAGACGCAAAGTGAGATTCGCTCGCAGGAGATTGTGCAGGCTTTCCGCGCTGGCGCGCCTGGTGGCTGCCAGCAGGTGAATGCCGGCATCCGCGCCCCGCTGCGCCAGCCGGATCAATGGATCGAGGACGGGCTGGCCGCCATCCTCCAAGAGCGATACCAGGCGGTCAACAGCCAGAACAATGACTGGTGTATTGATCTTTTGTCGCAACCGGTATTCCATTTCCTGTACCAGAAATGACAGAGCGTCCGCCGCTTCCGTGACCTGGTGCATAACCGGGGCCAACATATGGGGCAGGTAATTAAAGTTCTCCCAGGTAGACCCCCCAGAGGCATCTGCCTCCGGCAGCAAATCGCCAGGGATATGATCAATCACCACGAGTTGTAAGCGAGCCTGGCGGTTGGTCAGAGCCAGCGACAACATCATCGTTTGCAGCAGCATGGTCTTGCCGGCATTCTCCCGCCCACAGACCAACACATGCGTCACGTCGCCCTGCTGCAAGTCCAGCAGCACCGGCTGGCCTTCCAGCGTCAACCCCAAAACCGCCGTCGCCGGCGGCAGCTCTGGAACATACTCTAACAACTCGAGCAGGGCCACCGGATAATCCTCTGTCGTTTCTGGCCAGGAACGTTTGCGCTCTGGCGCGCCCGTCATGGTATCAGCCACGCCCAGCGAATGCAGCACTTCCTGGCCGAATGTCCACAGCTGCTGCCATCCCTGCTTCACCTGAGCGACTACATCGTGGCCCGTCACTGGTCGCGTTTCGCTGTCTACCGGTTCCAGGGACATGCCGGCCACATCCATAGCCCACTCATACTGCGCCAGTTCGTCCTCTACAGGCGGCTCTTTCCAATTCGTTTGGGCACGCTGTTTCGTCATACTGTTTAACCATCATCGTCATCTTGGAAACCATCAAAATAAAACCCTCTTTCCAACGACCTGACAGGGATAATGCGGCTGCGGGGATGGCCCTCCACCTGGAACGCTATAGACGAGACCCATCCTCAACAAAACAGGAGGCCATCCCAAAGCGGCATTCCATTATCATCTCTTAGATGATAGAACACTTGTTCTCTTTCGTCAAGGAGTTTTAGCTGTCCTACCGTAAACAAGGCGCAAATTCGTGGCTGTAGCTTTAACGTGGAAGAATTCAGAGGAGAGACTTTAGTCAGAATGGGCGCACAGCCAGAACATGTATACTCACCCCAACGTGTTTTCGGTCTATCTACTGGAGCCCCTGACAAACAAAAACAGGCGGGTTATGGACCGCCTGTCTGATGCTAATCTATACCATTAACGTCTTACAGTTTGACGTATGGGCCGGCCAATCTGGCAACCCGAACCTTTCTGAGGGTGGCCCTGACCTGTTACGAGGTCTGCCGCAGCACCATCACTACTTTGCCCTGAACCGTCACATCCTCTGGAGCCACATAAATGGGGCCCATGTGTGGGTTGGCGGGCTGCAAGCGCACGCGGTCGCCTTCGTGGTAGAAATGCTTGAGCGTGGTGGCTTCGTCCGAGTTTATCCATACCGCCACCATGTCCCCGTTGATCGCCGTTTGCTGCTGTTTCATGATCACAATGTCGCCATCGTTAACCATGGCATCAATCATAGATTCTCCACTGACGCGCAGGGCAAACAGATCTCTTTGCTGTTTGGGCAGCATACTACTGGCTAACTCTACCACATCATCTTCGTCGAAAGTTTCAAAGGTGTCGTTGCCTACGTTAATCGGTTCGCCAGCCACAATCTGCCCTTTAATGGGGATTCTCACCAGCATACTTTGGACTTTGTTCACAGCCGCGTCAAACATCTCATGCGCTTTTTCGGTCAAACTGATGCCTCGCGAAACCTCACGGTCACGCGAGACCAGGTCTTTTTCGACCAGCTTATTGAGATTGTATGTAACGACGGAGGTCGAACTAATATCAACCGCTTCGCCAATCTCCCGAATGGTGGGCGGGCGGCTGTGTCGTTGGGTATACTTCGTGATGTATTCAAGAATCGCCTGTTGGCGTTTGGACAGTTTTTCTGAATTGCCCATGTGTTGCCTCCAAATATTCATCATGGCCTGTGGGGGCACTTTGAGCCTAAAATCGCTCATTTGTTCCATAGTATAGCACGAACAAGCGTTCTGTGTCAAGAATTGCCTGAGGCAAAGGAGAAATGATGCACTTTGAATCCTACCTTTTCCACAGCCGCCGTTCCAATGTGATAGCCCGCGAGGGCATGGTCGCCACCAGCCAGCCTCTGGCTGCGCAGGCAGGTCTGGAGATTCTCAAAGCCGGGGGCAATGCGGTAGATGCGGCTATTGCCACTGTGGCGGCCCTGTGCGTGGTGGAACCGTGCTCAACGGGCATAGGAGGCGACGCTTTTGCTCTCATATGGCAGGCGGCTGAGGGGAAGTTATATGGCTTGAATGCCAGCGGGCCGGCGCCTATGGCCCTGACAGCAGATTGGGTGCGCGGTCAGGGATACGAGCGCATGCCGCCACTTGGCCCCATTCCGGTAACCGTGCCTGGGGCTGTACGCGGCTGGCAGACAGCGGTGGCCCGGTTCGGCAGCTTCAGCCTGGAGCGGTTGTTGACCCGCGCCATAGATTACGCCCGCCGCGGCTTTCCGGTGAGCCAGCGCATTGCCGGCAGTTGGCAGCGTTCCACCGAAAAAATGAGCCAGCATCCCGACTCCCGCCGCGTCTGGCTGCCGCAAGGTCGCGCTCCCCGTCCGGGGGAACTGTTCCGCAACCCCGAATTTGCAACCACCCTGGACACTCTGGCCCAGGAAGGAGCGGATGCCTTCTATTGGGGGGAGATTGGCCGGCAGATCGCTGACTGTGTGCAGCAGGCAGGCGGTTGGCTCACTCAGGATGATCTGACCCGTTATCAGGCAGAGTGGGTGACGCCGCTGCAAGTGCCTTATCGTAATGGCTATGCCTTCCACGAGATTCCACCCAATGGTCAGGGTTTGACGGCTCTGTTGGCTCTAAACATCGTGCGCGGCTTTGACATGCGCCAGACGCCTTATGGTTCAGCCGACCATTATCACGTGTTGATGGAAGCCATTAAACTGGCCTTTGCCGACGCCCACGCCACTATTGCCGACCTGCGCCAGGCGCACGTACCCCTGACCGGCTTGCTCAGCGATGCTTATACCGCGCAGCGACGGGCTTTGATTCAGCCTGACGTGGCGCTACTGCCGTTTGCGGGCCAACCCAATCAGCACGGTGACACCGTCTACCTGACCACGGCAGATAGCGCCGGCAATATGGTGAGCTGGATACAAAGCCTGTATATGGGTTTTGGCAGCGGCCTGACTGCCGGCACGACTGGCGTGCAATTGCAGAATCGGGGCGCTAATTTCAGCCTGGAGCCGGGGCATCCTAATGAACTGGCCCCGGGCAAACGCCCGTATCACACGATCATCCCGGGCTTTATCACCAGGGATGGCCGGGCGTGGAGCAGCTTTGGCGTGATGGGTGGCTTCATGCAGCCGCAGGGGCATTTGCAAGTTGGAATCAACCTGATTGATTATGAGATGGACCCGCAGACGGCGCTGGATGCGCCGCGCTTTCAATGGATTGAGGGATTGACCTTTGGCCTGGAACCGCAAATTGACGCGGCTGTTTTGGAAACGCTGCGGGGCAGAGGGCACATTATCCACACGCATTTTGCGCCAATGTTTTACGGCGGCGGTCAAGTGATTGTGCGCCAACCGGAAACAGGGGTTTATATTGCCGGCAGCGAACCGCGAAACGACGGGGCGGCGGTTGGCTTCTAGCGGGCGCGGGGAGTAATTCACCGCGAAGACGCGAAGGACGCAAAGAAGAACGGGAGGGAAGCCTCCATCCCCCCAGGGGCAGTCCCCCAAAGGGGGAAGGGGGCTTTTCGGAGGGGGGCGCGCCCCTCGCCCTTTATGATCCCGCCCCCGGCGGCTACTCAGCCAGTGAAGAGGCCTGGCAGGTTTCTGCGCCCACCTGAGTTGGTAAATCACCTGATAAAACCTGCCAGGTCTGTGTAGCTACAAAAGATTGGCAAAGAAACCAGCCATTGTTATAATGTCCGTCGCGCTGGCAAAGCGCCATCAGGAGAGGTCGCATAGTTGGTCTAGTGCGCACGACTGGAAATCGTGTACGGTGCAAGCCGTCGAGGGTTCGAATCCCTCCCTCTCCGCCTAAGGGGGCATTCGCAGATAAGTTCAGTAGGAAAAGCCCCCATCCCCCAACCCCCTTCCCCCCAGGGGG
>CAZDSN010000347.1:0-5103 GCA_964507675.1 uncultured Ardenticatenaceae bacterium
CCAAAGTGCTGCTGTTAGACGAACCGCTGGGAGCGCTCGACCTCAAACTGCGCAAGGCGATGCAGTTAGAATTGAAGCATATTCAAGCGGAAGTAGGCATCACCTTTATCTACGTGACGCATGATCAGGAAGAGGCGCTGACCATGTCCGATGCCATTGCCGTCATGAGTCACGGTCTGGTGCAGCAGGTCGGGTCGCCCCGCGACATTTACGAACAGCCCGCCAACCGGTTTGTGGCCGATTTTATTGGCGAGACCAACTTCCTCGACGGCACCGTGGTCACGGAAGGCAATAAGGCAACGGTGATGGTGGGGGAGGCGTTAGTACAGGGCTTGGCTGAAGGGCGCAGTTTACGGCGCAACCAGCCGGTAACGGTGGCGGTGCGTCCTGAGAAAATCAACCTGTATCCCCCTGGCATGGTGTCCGTACAGGATGAGTTTTTAGATGCAGAACAGGTGGCGCGGATGTTTGGCGGCAACGTTCCTTCCGGCTCGTTTGACATGCGCCAATACCTGGCGGTAGAAGATGAGACGGTCGTGTTGGATGGTTGTGTCGAAGAAGCCATTTATATTGGCACAGACACACGCTATCGCGTTATGCTGGCGGATAACGGGCACATTTTTGTCCGGATGCAGAATTACGGCAACCGCTACGACACGCAGTTCAACGTAGGTGATAATGTGTTAGTTCATTGGGCCGTTGAGAACGCCCAAATTTTGACTGAATAGGGAAAAGTGGAAAATGCCCACGGCGCGCTAAACAGGTCATTGCCGGCAGCGCGCCGCCCAATGGAACCACTTTTACGAAATTGTGATCCCAAGACGTGCGTGGCGGGTCTTCACTCTCCGCACCAGGTCCTGGGGTCATATTTTTTTGTGTTTTGACGCAGTGAGTGTGAGTTTGACCACCATGCAACGCAATAACTGGCAGCAGTGGCACAAACATCTGTGGACAGCAGCGCCGCTGGCGTTGATTCTGACTGCGTCCTTAACCGCCTGGTTCGGCAGGATTTTGGGTGTTCTATGCAAGACGCGCAACCGTTTCCCCGCCCATCACTTTGGCTGAGTGGCCTCAATCCACTGCACCGCGCCGCCATCTACCTTTCCTGGGGGCAGTTCCTCTTATGGCTGGCGCTGATCCTGCGCTGGCTTACCTTTTCTACATTTGACTGGACTCCCTTACCTGCCGAATTGGCGCTGGCCGGCTGGCCGCCATTGGCCGCTTACCTGATATACGGGCTGTTGGCGGCGCTGGATCTCTTGGTTGGTCTGGGGCTGTGGCGCGGTTGGGGCTGGGCAGTGACGCTAGGCGTGGGGCGCAATCTGGCGGCGATGGCGGCGGCGGTCGCTTACTTTCTCCTCACCCAAGAATTTTGGGGCGCCTGCCTGCTGTTAGCTTTGGCCGTGTTAAGCCTGCTGCTGCTGCGGCGACAGACAGCCTGGGCGCTGGCTTTTCCAGCGGCCTTCTGGCTGGCTCTCTTCTTCATTGTTCCCCTACTGATTGTCTTCGTTGTCAGCCTGGGCGAGCGCTCCCGTTTGGGCACGGTCATTTATCCGCCGCTGCAGTTGGACAACCTCACCGTTTACTTTAACGACTACGTTCGTTTTTTCAGCCGCATTAACGGCGACTTCATTTACTTGCGCATTTTTGGACGGTCATTGGGGATGGCCTTCCTAAACACTTTCATTTGTCTGGCTCTGGGCTACCCCTTTGCGTTTTGGATTGCCCGCCAGCCGCGACGGTGGCGAGGGACGCTAATTTTTCTGGTGATGATCCCGTTTTGGACCAATTTCCTGGTGCGCACTTACGCCTGGATGTTGATCTTGCGCGATTCTGGCCTGATCAACAATCTCTGGTCCATTACGCTGCACGAACAGGCGGTCATGCTGGCGGGCGGCAGCGGCTTCTTTGCCTGGCTGGCAAAGGCGACGACACACAAACTGCCTTTGTTGTTTAATTTGCCGGCAGTCATGCTTGGCCTCTGCTATGGGTATTTGCCCTTCATGATTTTGCCCCTTTACTCCAATCTGGAGAAGTTGGACTGGTCTCTGCTGGAGGCGGCGGCGGACTTGGGCGCGGGCAAGTGGCACAGCACCACCCGCATATTGCTGCCATTGTCGCGCCCTGGCATTGTGGCGGGGGCTATCATCGTCTTTATTCCCTCGCTAGGAGCTTACGTGACGCCTGACTTAATGGGCGGCGCGCGCGTCTCCCTGGTGGGCAACCTCTTGCAGCAGCAGTTTATGACCGTGCGTGATTGGCCGTTTGGCTCGGCGGTCAGCTTTATTCTGATGGCCATTATGTTGGCCGCGACCATTATTTACTTCCGCTCTGGCGCAGCGCGGGAGTAAGCGCGCCACCAGGCGCAAATGGGCCGGCTGGCTCTCATGTACAGGAATCTTTATGCTAAATGACCACCCTAACACGCCCCCAAGTTGATACATTTCCCAAGATTAAACCCCATTCGCGGCGTTTCTGGCGTCCATTGCTGCCGGCATTCTCCCAGCGCACCCTCTCCTGGTACGCCATCGCCATCTTCCTTTTCCTCTACCTGCCCATCTTCATCCTGGTTATCTACTCCTTCAACGCCAACCGGGTTGTGGGCGTGTGGGAAGGGTTTAGCCTGCGTTGGTATCGTGAACTGTTCCAGGACGCGGCCATTGCCGGCGCCCTGCGCGTCAGTTTGTGGGTGGGTTTCTGGTCTACCTTGATCAGCGTCATCCTGGGCACGCTGGCGGCGTTCGTGTTAGAACGGTATGACTTTGCCGGCAAGCTCCCCTTCGACGCTGCTCTCTACCTGCCCGTGATCATCCCCGACATCGTCATGGCCCTCTCTACCCTCCTCTTCTTTGTCATTGTGGCCGTGCCCCTCAGCCGCTACACCGTGCTCATTGCCCATGTGGCTTTTAACATCTCCTTTGTGACTGTGGTGGTACGGGCGCGGCTGCACGGCATGGATCGGCGATTGGAAGAGGCTGCCGCCGACCTGGGAGCAGACGAATGGACGAGCTTCCGCCGCATCACGCTGCCCTTGCTCATGCCCGGCATTGTTTCGGCGGCGCTGCTGGCCTTCACTATGTCGCTGGACGATTTCGTTATCACATTTTTTGTCTCCGGGCCGGGTTCCACTACCCTGCCCGTGCGCGTGTACTCCATGATCAAGTTTGGCGTGACGCCAGAGGTGAATGCTATTTCCACCTTGATGCTGGCTGGTTCTACGCTGCTCGTCGTCATCTCGCTCATCTTGCAGCGACGATAGAAAAAATCTTGACACGAATGACACGAATTGCCCCGAATGATTGTGCAGATGAAGCCTGACAAACCGGCGCCATCTGTGTAATCCTGATTTTTACTGATAGGAGAAAAAGATGAAAAAATGGTTTTTGGGATTAGCTCTGTTGTTGAGCATGATGGCATGGGTTGGGTGCGGCGGCGGCCCGGCCGGCGGGCCAGCGGAGGACACTCCCGCCGGCGACACGACTACGGCCGCCGATGAGGGCAGCGCCCCCGCGCTATCGCCCGAGCTAAGCGTCTACAACTGGGCCGACTATATTGACGAACAAGTCCTGGCCGATTATGAAGACGAATATGGCGTCAAGATTATCTACGACACCTACGCTTCTAACGAAGACCTGCTGGCTAAACTGCAAGCCGGGGCCACGGGTTACGACGTCATCTTCCCTTCCGACTACATGGTGTCGCAAATGATTGAACTGGGGCTGCTGGCGGAAATTGACACCGCCGCCATCCCCAACTTCAGCAACATTGGCGTGGACTTCACCAACGCCCCCTTCGATCCCGGCAACCAGCACTGCGTTCCTTATCAGTGGGGGACGACGGGGTTGGCGTATCGTGCCGGCAATCCCTACTTTGAGGAAAACACACCTGACAGTTGGGCTTATTTGTTTGAGCCGGAGCTGCTGCAAGAGTACAGCAGTGCCGGCATTAACGTCCTCAACGACCAGCGCGAACTGTTGGGGGCAGCTCTGTTTTACCTGGGCTATTCCCCCAACACCCAGAGTCAGGACGAACTCATCCAGGCGCGCGACCTGATTTTGCAGGCTAAACCGTACTGGAAAACGTTTAACGGTGAGGATTACGACGACACCCTCATGGTTCCCGACGAAATTGTTTTCTCCCACGCCTGGAGCGGCGACGCCGCCAGCGCCTACTGGAACACCTACGACGAAGCCGCTGAAGACGGCAACTGGCGCTACGTCGTCCCCCAGGAAGGGGCCGTCAAATACCTGGACAACATCTGTATCCCCGCCGCCAGCCAGCGATATGAAACGGCGCTGCACTTCATCAACTACTTGCTAGAACCCGAAGTCGGCGCAGCCATCACTAACTTCACCTACTACGCCAGCCCCAACACCGCCGCCACCCCTTTCATTTCCCCCGACATCCTCGAAGACCCCAGCATCTATCCTCCCGCCGACATCCAGGCTAAACTGCAATTCCTGGAAGACGTGGGCGATGCTATCTTCACCTACGACGAAATGTGGACAGCCATTAAAGGTCAGTAGCCGCGAATACCGTTTCCCCCCACAGATTACAAAACTCTTGGAGACTTTTGTAATCTCGTTTCCCTTGCAGCATCCGTCTCAAAATTGGTTCAATCTCCAAGATTGAACCAATTTTGGGCTAACCCGTTTCTTCCACCCATTTCCTCAAGATCGGCGCGACTTTCCGCCCAAATGGCGTCAACATCTAAAGGCTCCCCTCCTCGTTCAGCCAGAATCCGGGCGGTTAGCGCCTTATTTGCCGCCAGCCAGTTTTCCCATTGACGCACCTGCGTTTCTATTTCCGCCTGTTCTATGCACTCGTAATCTTCCAGGCTAACAATAACCGCTTTCGGTTTGCCGCGAGAGGTTAACACAATACGTTCACCCCCAAATGCAACGCGATTGAGAAGCTCGGAAATCTCGCGCTTTACCTGCCCAATGCTTACTTGAGACTCGCTCATTCTCTCACCTCTAATTGTGAAATATCATCTTCTTCCTGATGTTACACCGACAGAACACGGTTGCAAAGATGTGCCAAAGGGAGGGTGTATTTCAGTTTCGGGGAAAAGGAAAAGTGAGGATAATAGGTGGTTACTCA
>CAZDSN010000348.1:0-5096 GCA_964507675.1 uncultured Ardenticatenaceae bacterium
CTAGTTTGTCCGTGCAATCTGGAAGATTGCGCTACAGACTGGCATTATCCAGGCGGCACAACCGTAATGGGAATGGGTACAAATACCAGCACAAACAGAAGCAACGAGAAAATAGCAATCGCCCGCCGCCGCGGGTCCAATGGCGTGACGTCATCCAATGGCTGCGCGTGCCGGTTGCCAAAAAACAAGAGAAGCAGTACCCAGAAGCCCCACTGCAGCACGTTTTGCGTCACCAACGCGCCCAACGCCAGCAGCCCAATTAACACGGGCCAGTACAGCCGCCTGGCCCATTTGCCCAACAGCACATAAGCGATATGCCCCCCATCCAGTTGAGCCACCGGCAGCAGATTGAGCCCCGTCACCAGCAGACCTACCCAGCCGGCCCAGGCAATTTGACTCAGGCTTACATCCACGGCCCCATCGGGCAGCATTCGCCCAAACAAAAGTATCTTCAGGAAGGCGTATAACAGCGAGTTCCCCTCCAGCAAATAACCGCCGCTGGCATTGATAGGGCCCACAGAGGACAGCTTCAAGCCAATAATCAGCAGCGGCAGCGCAAAGACCATGCCGGCCAACGGACCCGCTGCGCCAATGTCCAACAAAGCGCGCCGGTTGGTTACCGGGGCCTTCAACTGGATAAATGCGCCCAACGTGCCAATCAGCGAGAAAGGCATAGGGATAAAGTAAGGCAGCGTCACCGACACGCCATGATGGCGGGCCGCGAAATAATGCCCCAACTCATGCGCCCCCAAAATAAGCATAATGCTCAGGCTAAAGGGCAGCCCCAGCCAGATTTCGCGCCACAAATTCTCTCCTGTAAACGCAGGATCGCTGGTAGCGCCCACGTACAATGTGGAGGCGATGGTGACGATTAGCAGCAGAAGGTTAATCCACGGATTAGAAGCAGGTGGATTAAACACTACGGACATAGCAATCAACACGGGCTCGCCCTCTTCTTCGCGCAGCAGGGGAGTGAAACCATGGGGTTCAAAGCGACGGCGGATCTCGCTGAAGCCGTCGGCGGGGTCGCGCAAGAAGTGACCACGGAATCTGACATAGCCTGGATGGGGCCAGCCAATGGTCATGTCTTCAATTTGATACAAGTCGGCGATGGCTTGCCGCAAAGCGGCCACTTGCTCCAATGTAATGGCGTTTTGAATAGGGCCTAGCATAAGGGTGATGTCCTGTAGCGTTTCTGGCAGAAGCCCGCCGCGCTGATTAAGTTATTGAGCTGATTTTTCTCTTTCGATCTCAACTTCACTCTCCCCCTCATCCTCATCATCTCCCCAACTGATGATCCAGATGCAGGCGCCGGCCACCAGCACGGTAATCACGATCAGCCAGAACCATTGACTGGCTTGCAACCCAACGTCGCGGGCTTCAAAAACCAGGATGAGCACCATGCCCAGGCCTAAGACAAACCAGGCAATCAGGTTAGGGTGGTTTGTGATCCATTGCTTCAGTTGCGTCATGGATAATCCTTGTGGGCCCTATCAGGCAATACGTACGTTGCGCAGCACTTTTACTAGCAGGTGCGTGTTTTCTGGCTGCGATTCGTCGGCAGCGCTGCGCCAGACCCGCGGTAGTTGTGATTTCTGACGCGATTCATAGCCCATGCCGGCAAATAACTGCCGTACAGGCTCAGGCGCATCTTGGGCGGGAAAAGCGATGATAGCTTCACAAATCAACTCCTGCGCCGTGCGCTCGATTTCAGCCATAACAGCCGGCGTCGTAACGTTCATTGCGGACAGGGGATGAATGTAGATTTGCTCAATGCGCGCCACTCCACTGTCGGCCGCCCAACCAATGACGGTGGTGATTTCTGCGCCTTCCTGCCCAATGAGGTAGCTGCGTTCAGCCATAGACATGAGCAAATCTGCCCGTTTCGTTTTGGTCTTTCCCTCGGTAGCTTTGTGAATAAGCAACAAAACGGCGGGCACGTCTGATGGCCGCGCACGTCGCACCGTCACCGCGGACTTTTTCAGAGGCAAAACTGGCGCAGGCTCTGGTATGGCCTTTGCCGCCGGTGGGGACGGCTCCACTTTAGGAGCCTGGATTGTGGGCGAAGCAGCAGCTGGCGCTGGCTGCTGGAGTAACTGCCCCCAGGCCGTTTCAAACTGCAGTCGCGTATCCGCCATGTTGCCGTCGGTGTTGATTACCACGTTGGCCCGAACCACTTTCTCGGCTGCCGGCGGTTGGGCCTTGACGCGCATGGCTGCTGTTTCATCATCCATGCCGCGACAAATCATCAACCGCTCAAGCTGGCGCACAGGCGAGCAAGCCGTCACCCAAACCGCATTGCAATCGTTTACCAGCGGCCCTTCCAACAACTTAATCGCCTCAATAAAGACTACCCTGGCCTGGCTTTCGTTCACCCGCTGGATGATCTCCGTTCGCACAGCCGGATGCAGCATCATTTCCAGGTCGCGCAACGCCGCCGCGTCGCTGAAGACAATGGCCGCTAACGCGGCGCGGTCAATCCGGCCATCTGGTTTGCGCACCTGCGACCCAAAGGCAACGGCAATAGCCGCCTGAATACTGGAGTCCTGCTCCAGAATCTCATGCACGATTTTATCTGCGTCCAGCGTCAGCGCCCCGTTCTCCGCAGCCATGCGCATCACGGAGGATTTGCCCGTGGCAATATTGCCCGTCAGACCGACCACAATTTTGTTGGGCCAACGGGTTGCCCGTCCCTGGTTGTTACTGCTCATGGACAAAATCCTCCCACTCTTGCATCAGACGTTCTAACCTGTGCTGCGTTTCGCTATATTCTATGCTCAGGTTTTGTATCTTGTCAAAATCCTGGACTATGCTGGCCGCTTGCAGCGCATCCACCAGATGAGCGACCTGGCTTTCCAGGGTGGTAATTTGTCCTTCCAGTTCAGCCAGCGCTTTTTCCCGCTGCTGGCGGGCATTCTTGCTCAATCCTGGGCCGGCACGTTCTACGCGGGTTGCCTGTGCCTGGACTGCCAGACGGGAGGCTTCGCGCGCAGCTTCGCTGGCGGCATCCCGCTGTGCCACAAATTCCTGGTAAGGCCCGCGGAAAACTTGCAGGCAGCCGTCTGCCAGGTTCCAGATTTGCGTAGCCAGCCTGTTCACCAGGTAACGATCATGGGAAACCAACAAGATCGTGCCGTCAAAGTTCTCTAATACTTCTTGCAGCACTTCCTGGGCAGGAATGTCCAGGTGATTGGTCGGCTCGTCTAGTAGTAAGAAGTTGGCCCCTTCTAAGGCTAACACCGCCAGGGCCAGCCGCCCGCGCTCGCCGCCGCTGAGCATACTCACCAGTTTGTACACATCCTCCCCGCGCAATAAGTAGCGGGCCAGGTGGTTGCGAGCTTCGCTCAAGGGCAGGGGATGGTGACGTATCAGTTCGTCAAGGACCGTGTTTTGGAGATCAAGTCGCTCGTGAGCCTGGGCGAAATAGCCTACTTTCAGGCTGGCCCCCAGCCGGATTTGCCCAGATAGTGGCGGTAGTTCCCCCAAAATGGTGCGCAGCAGCGTAGTCTTGCCTGTGCCATTCGGTCCAATCAACGCCGCTACTTCTTGCCGCCGTAGTTCAATGTCCACGGCTCGAAACAACAGATTTCCCGGGTAACCAACGACCAGCCCTTCGGAACGCAGCACCAGTTCGCCGCTGCGCTGCGTGGTGGTCAGGCGCAGGTTCAACTGCGGCGGGCGGTTTTGGGGCAGCGGCAGCGTGCGCAAAGCCTCGGTGGCTTCGGCCACATCCCATTCACCGGCGGCAATGTCCAAATGCTGCACCGTCTGCGACCAATTTTTATCCTGCACTGCTGGCAAACCGCCGGCATGAAACGCCTTTAACTCGCGCGTGATCCGTTTCAGCTTACCCTGCGCCTGTAAGGTGTTCTGACCGGCGATATTCCGCCGGATGTAGTCCATTTCCTTTTCCATGCGTTCCTGGAACGCGGTGAATTCCTTCTGGCGACGTTCCCAACGCTCCTGACGCTGCTGCACGTAATGGCTGTAGTTGCCGCGGTACACTTCTATCCCGGCGCGGTTCATCTCCCAGATACGGTTGACCACATTGTCCAAAAAGTAGCGGTCGTGACTGACGACGAGTAGCGCGCCCGGCCATGCTTTTAGGGCGCTTTCTAACCATTCAACAGCCTCGATATCCAGGTGGTTTGTTGGCTCATCCAGGATAAGCAGGTCGGGCTGTTCTAGCAGCAGCCGGGCTAGCAGCGCCCGTGTTTTCTGCCCTCCACTGAGATAAGCGAGGGGCAGGTAGCGAGTTTCATCGTCAAAGCCCAGGCCAGTCAGCGTTTGTCTGATGCGCACTTCATATGAATAACCGCCGGCCTGCTCAAAACGTTCTAATGCCGCTCCATAAAGGGTAAACAATTCCTCGGAAGTATCGCCGCCGGCCATTGTCTTTTCCATTTGCCGCAGCTTTTCTTCTTGCTCCCGCAGCCCGGTAAAGAGGGTGAGCATTTCGTCGTAAACGGTGTGCGTCTGCCCCACGAAAGCGCTGGCAGATTCCTGGGGCAGATAGCCGAGGCGGGAGTTCCTGGCGCGATGCACGCTGCCGCCGCTGGGCGTGGCCAGACCCGCCAGGATGAGGAGCAAACTGGTTTTGCCAACGCCGTTCGGTCCGACAAGCCCAATCTTGCCATCGTTGGGGATGCTGCCAGAGATATTGGCAAAAACATCTACCGCGCCAAAGGATTGGCTGAGATTGGATGCGTTTAGAATTGCCATAGAGTGTGATTATACCCAAACGCTCGCTCTCTGTCGCTTCAACATGACAGATGGGAGCCTCTCAGTCTTGGGGTGTATGTATGGCGTGTGGGTGACCTGCCCACCCTAATGCAGACGAAAAGTCCGCGCTCCAACTCCCCAAGTGGGATATACCGCAGCGTATCAAAAAAAAGACCCGGCAAGTTCAAACCTGTCGGGTCCTGGTATAGGCTTTATGTTACGGCCGGACAGCGAGAAGCTGCCTCCGCCATGCTTTTCGTGGCAAGATTAGTTGAGATACTGGCGCAAGTGGCCGGCAAAGTTAGGGTGGCGCAGTTTACGCAGCGCTTCCTTTTCTAATTGGCGGATGCGCTCGCGGGAAAGGCCAAACATCT
>CAZDSN010000349.1:0-5090 GCA_964507675.1 uncultured Ardenticatenaceae bacterium
CCCATTAATTATTGTCTCTTCTTCTCCTGATCAGAAACACACTCTTTTCACTCATTCCGCCCAAACAGGCCATTGGGCAGGATGAGCAAAATAATGACCATTAGCAGGACGGTGGATGCCGGCACTAGGGGCGGCGAGGGTTTGAACGGTTCCGCCAGGAAAGGCAGGTTAATGCCAATCTGTCCGTATTTGATGATAAACTGCTGCAGCAGCCCCACCAGCACCGCCCCCGCCGCCGCGCCGGGGAAGCTGGTAAGGCCGCCGATGGCCAGGGCGATCAGCGCCAGCAGCAGCAGGCGCGTGCCCATGTCGTTGGAGAGGCCAATGGAGGGCGCCGCCAGCACCCCGCCCAGCGCCGCCAGCGCCACCCCCAGGGCAAAGACCAGCGTAAACACGCGGCGCACGTTGATGCCCAACGCCTCCACCATTTCGCCATCCTGCACGCCCGCACGGATAATCATGCCCAGGCGCGTGCGCTGCAAGAGCAGCCAGACGGCGACCAGCACGATTACGCCTACCAGGATGATGAAGACTTCGTTGTAGGTGCGAATGCGCCCGTCAAAGAGCAGGATGGTGGAGCATTGGTGCGCCAGCAGGTCGCTTAAAGTAACCGCCGGGCAACCGTCGCCCGTGCCGCTGAACAGGGCAGCTTTGGGCATGGTGAATTCAGGGCGGCCCCAAATGGCGCGCACCAGTTCCACGCCAATGAAGCTGAGGCCCAGGGTGAGCATGATCTGGTAGATGGGGCGGTCGTAGAGGGGGCGGATGAGGGTGGATTCGATTAAGCCGCCCAGGACAAAGCCCACGCCGGTGGCTACGGCCATGGACAGGAAGAAGCGGGCGGTGGTGTTCATGGTGAACAGGGCGGCGCTGAGGGGGTCATTGCCGGCATAAAGTGCCACGCCCACTACTGCCAATGCCGCCGCCCACAGCAGTGGGCGGCGAGGCAAGCGGGCGGTGGGCGCGCCGCCGCCGCGGCGCAGCCCCAAACCGACGATGGCTGCGCCCAGCAGCGCCCCGCCCAATAAGACGCCCAAAATGCCGGCAAGCGGGGCAATCTCTGTGAATGCGGCGGCTGCCGGCATTTGCAGCGTCCCCTGGTCTAATGCCAGGGCAAACGCCCCCGGACTCTGGGCAAAGGCGTCTGGGTTCCAGATAGCCAGGGGAAACCGGGTCAGCGTCAGGGACAGCGCCGCCAGCGCCGCCGCCAGCGCCGCCCAGGGCCACAGCCGGGCGACCTGCGGCGACAAGGCGCGGCGGCTCAGCAGCGCCCGCTGCCAGGGCATCAAAGCCAGACCCGCCGCCAGCAGCAGCAGCGGCGGCAGCACGTCTATGAACGTGTCCGGGCGCACGTAGACTGTCCAGCCCACATACGCGCCCACCATGAACAGTTCGCCATGCGCCAGGTTGAGTACGTCCATTAAGCCCAAAATGAGGGACAGCCCGGCAGCCACCAGGAAGGTGATGGCGCCCACGGATAAGCCGCGCAGCACGGTGATGGCCCAGTCTTCTGACTCCATGCCTTGCAGGGCGGTGACGAACAGAAATGCCAGTACAGCCAGGGTGATCAGGCGCGTCCGGTTTTTGCGCAAAGTTTCCATGCGTTCCTCCACTAGTGTTCCGTCAAGAGTAAAATGATGGTTAGATTGGTTCAATCTCTCAGATTGAACCAATCTATCAAATCACGGCTGACAGGACACTAGAAACCGAGTTTTTCCAAAAAACTCGGTTTCTAACAGCCCCTCAGGCAGCGCCCAGGTAGCGGTGGATGGTTTCTTTGTCGTTGACCAGGTCAGCCATCAAGCCTTGCTGCACGGAGCGGCCTTCTTCGATGATGACGTAGTGCTGCGCCAGGCGGCTGGCGACAATGAAGTTTTGCTCCACCAGCAGCACGGTCGTCTCGGCGGAAAGCTGGCGAATCGCCTCCATCATCTGCTCAATAATCACCGGCGCCAGCCCTTCGCTGGGTTCGTCAATCAGCAGCAGCTTGTTGTCTGGCACCAGGGCGCGAGCCACCGCCAACATCTGCTGCTGCCCGCCGGACAGGTTTGCCCCGGACAGCTTAATTAACCGCTTCAAGTCAGGAAACAGGCTGAAAATAAACGCTTCTTTGCGCTCAAAATCCCCCTTGCGCCGTTCGGCGATTTTCAGGTTTTCCGCCACGCTCAGGTCACGGAAGATGGCGCGGTGTTCGGGCACAAAGCCAATGCCCATCGCGGCAATGTCAAAGCTGCGCCGCCCCTGGATTTCCTGACCGTCGAAGATGATTTTGCCGGCACGCGGCGGCGTCAACCCCAGCACGGATTTGAGGGTGGTGGTTTTGCCCGCCCCGTTCCGCCCCAACAAAGCCACAATGCTGCCTGCCGGCACCGTCAGCGACACCCCTTCCAGAATGTGAAATTGACCAATGAAGGTGTGAATGTTTTGGACTTCGAGCATAAGACAGTGGTCAGTGATCAGTGGTCAGTGATCAGTGGGCAGTGGTGAGTGAAAGGCGTTCACTGACCACTCACCACTATTCACTGACCACTTATCTCGTATAGAGCGCCGAGGTAGGCGGTTTGCACGGTTTCGTTGGCGGCGATTTCGGCGGGGGCGCCTTCGGCTAAGACGCGCCCCTGGTGCATGACCGTGATCCGGTCGGAGACGCTCATGACCACGTTCATGTTGTGCTCCACCAGCATCACCGTTTTCTGGCCGGCGGCTTGAATTTGTTGGATCAGGGACAGCAGTTCGGGCACTTGCTCGGAAGCCATGCCCGCCGTCGGCTCGTCCAGCAGCAGCAGTTCGGGATCCGGGGCCAGGATCATGCCCAGTTCCAGTTTGCGTTGGTCGCCGTGGGGGAGGGTGCGCGCCAACGTCAGCGCCCGCTCATTTAAGCCCACCTGCGCCGCCACTTCCCAGGCGCGCGCCTCATACTGGCGGAAGCGGCGGTGGGATTGGAACAGACGGAAGTTGTCTTTGCCCAACGCCTGGCAAGCCAGCCGGATATTTTCCAGCACGGTCAGGTTGGGAAAGATGTTGGTAATTTGAAAGGAGCGCCCAATGCCCAGATGCGCAGTGCGGTGCAGCGGCAGGTTGGTGATGTCTTGCCCTTTGAAGATGACCTGACCGCTGGTAGGCGGAATGTTGCCGCTGAGCAGGTTAAAAAACGTGGTTTTACCCGCGCCGTTGGGCCCGATGATCGAGTGCAGGCTGCGCGCCTGCACTTGCATCGTCACATCAGCCACAGCCACCAACGCCCCAAACTCACGGCGCAGATGGCGGGTTTCCAGGATAATCTCATCGGGCATCGGACGTCTCTCCGAGCAGTGATAAGTGGTGAGTGGTCAGTGGTCAGTGAAAGGCGTTCACTGTCCACTGTTCACTGTCCACTGATCACTGCTCACTGACCACTGAGGCTGCCATAAGGCAAATCGCCGCAGCGAGCCTTCAGTTCTTCCGGCAGCAGGCAGGGCACGTCGGGGCGGTTCGTTTCCACCAGTTCAAAGAACTTGAATTCTGGATCGGTCACGTTCAGCAGCTTGACGATGTACATATCCTGCATGGCTACGTGGTCTTCGGCGCGGATGCTGATCAGGCCCTTGGGACCCTCAAACTCCATGCCTTCCATCACGGGGATAAGGGCCGCCGCGCTGGCATCGCCGCCCGTCTGCTTCAAGGCTTCCACAATCATGATGGCTGCATTCATGCCATCGGCGTCAAACAGGTCAGGCGGCGTGCTAAAACGAGCCACAGACTGCTCTACCAGCCAGTCGTTGATAGGATTGTCGGGCAGCGTGTAATGGTAGAGGATACCGCTGGTGCTGCCAATGGCGTTGGCGTAGAAAACGGGCATGACCACGTTGTCCACAAAGCCCGAAGCCAGAACCATTTCATCCAGCACGCCCAGGTCGGTGGCCCCTTGCAACAGGGGCACAAAGCCGCCGCCGGCCCAGGTCACCAGGAAGGCTTCCGCGCCAGAGTCCAGCACCTGTTCCATGTACGGGGTGAAGTCGGTGGTGTCGGCGGGGGCGAAGATGTCGTCCGCCAGGAACTCGCCGCCATAGAGGGTGCAGGCGTCGCGGAAAGCCGCCGCGCCGCCGTAGCCAAAGGAGTAATCGGGGGCAATTTGCACGAACGTCTGATACTCGGTGGTCAGGTATTGGCAGATGTTGACCGCGTCTTGATAGTTGTTGCGGCTGGTGCGGAAGGTGTACTCGTTAAAAGTAATGCCCGTAATATCATTTGCCGCCGCCGGGGCAACCACCAACACGGTCTCGTTTTCCCGCGCCAGTTCTTGCAGCGTGGCGGTGGCGCCGGAGCTAACCGTGCCCACCAGAATGTCTACGCCGTCCACTTCCAGCAGTTCGCGGCCCACCGTGGCCGTGCTCTCCGGGTTGCTCTGGTCGTCGCGCACAATCACCTGGATTTCGCAGTTATCCAGCATGTAGGACATCATGGTCGCGTCTGTGCCCGTATTCGCTGAAGTGGTGGCGTACTCCATGCCCAGGGGGAAGCCGCGCATGATGTGCGCCCCATAAATGGCCAGCGCCCCGGTCTGGTCGGTGATCAGGCCGATTTTGATCGGTTCGGCGCAAGTAATGCCGGCCTCACCGCCAGCCATTTCCGTGGCCATCGCTTCCACGGTGGGCGCGATTTCTTCCAGCGCCGCTTCTACCGTAGGCGCCAGATCGGTGGCCGCCGCTTCAATCGTGGGGGCCAGGTCTTCGGCTGCCGCTTCAATGGTAGGGGCCAGGTCTTCCGCCGCTGCCGCCACCGTAGGCGCCAACGCTTCCGCGGTGGCCTGGACCGCCTGCTGCGTTTCCGGGTTGCACGCGCTCAACAGGGCGGCAAACACCAATAGCAAAGCGAATAATAGGGAAAGTTTTGGGTGATGTTTCATTTTCTCCTCACTCTGAAATAGAAGATTACCATATTGGGTTGGGGCGAAGAATTTTTGCCCCTACTCTGAGATAAACAGTTACCATACCGGGCAGCGGCCGAAGACTTTGGGTTTGCGTGTCTATAACTCAGCAAGATTGGTTCAATCTTCAAGATTGAACCAATCTCCAAAGTCAAAAGTTGTTGGCGAACGAACCCTTTTCGCC
>CAZDSN010000350.1:0-5083 GCA_964507675.1 uncultured Ardenticatenaceae bacterium
AAGAGTTTGCCGGCATTTCGATCCCCCTCCGGCAGCAGTTCCACATCAATTAAGCGGCAAGCCATCTGCGGATATTCCTGCGGGATAACTTTGCAGGCGCCGGCAACTAACGTTTTTTCCGGGCAGAGATTTTCGCTTCCTATCACCGGATAGACATCAGAGGTCACAATGGACAATTGGGAGTTAGCGAGATCTAACTCCCCTAACGCCTGTATCAAACCGAACAGGCTATAAAAACCCAGATTGAGCTTACACGCCAGGAAGTCATTACCAGTTAATGCTTGCTCATTGACTGTGACGCCCCACATATGCACGATGTGGGTCACCGTCAGCCCGCGCTCCTGTATCTCGCCAAGCAGGGTGACGTAATCCTCCCGTGAGTCGGGCCGCACCACGTAACGATTATCTCCGGTTTGAGAGAAGGCAAATCCAGCCGTAACCGTAACTACCGGGTGGCGGCGCGCTTGTAGCCAGGAAGCTAGCCTGGCCCCCATACCTGTTTCGTCTGTAAACAGCAGCCAGCAACTGTTTGGCGCAGCCCCCTTGTTCGTCTCGGTGGGAATCAGGGATGCTTTCTGGTTCCACACGGGCATATAAAACCACCCGTTCATCTCTTGCCGGGGGAGGGCGGTCATTGATTCTTCCAGAGTACGTGCTTTCCTGGTTCCGCCCCTGGCCTGTAAATGTCGTGGCGTTGGTTTTAGCCAATAACTTTGGTACTCAAACGGGTAGGTGGGAAGAGGAATGCGCCGCCGCTTTTCTTGCCCATAGAAACTTAACCAATCAGGGGATAGTCCCAGAAGCCATAATTTACCAATGGCGTTCAGGAGGTAGGCGATATCGGATTGGGCGTCATAGGTAGCCCGCATGGTATTGAGGATCAAGCCGGCCTGTTCCCGACTGCACAACGGATGTTGTTTGGCAAATGACCCCAACGCCTGGCCTGGCCCTACTTCGATAATCACCTGCTCTTTTGTCTGCAAGAGTGTTGTCAAAGCATCAAAGAAACGTACTGGCCGGGTCATGTGTTCGGCCCAGTAGCCAGGGTCTGTTGCCTGTTCGTCGGTAATCCAGTCGCCAGTCACATTAGAGATGTACGGAATGCGCGGCGGGTTAAACTGTATACTTTGGGCCAGTTCGGTTAATGCTTCCTGCAACGGGTTCATCATGGTGGAGTGAAAAGCATGGGTGGAGTCCACCTGACGGAAAGAAATCTCTTGCCTCGTCAGTTGCAGTTTTACTTGCTCAATGGCTGCCGGAGGCCCAGCCAGCACGCACATTTTCCGACCGACATGCGCCGCCAAAGAGACTTCTTCCGACAAAAACGGCTGTATGTCTGTCAATGAGGCGGAAACAGATAGCATTGTGCCGGCATCTAATCCCTGGATCATCTGAGCGCGTGTGGCCACGAGGGTGAGCGCATCCCCCAGCGACATCACTCCGGACAGACAGGCGGCAACGTATTCACCCAGGCTGTACCCAACCAGCGCCTGTGGTTGTATGCCCCACGACATCAGCAATCTGGCCAGGGCGTATTCAACAACGAAGACAATGGGCTGGGCTACGGCTGTTTCATGCAGCCGGCTTGACGCTGGTGATGGGTTGGCGTCACTGCGCGCGCCATTCCGTCCCAACATTGCTCGCAAATCAATGCCCGTCCCATTTGTTCTGGCTGGCGCTGCCTTGTCCGGCGGATATAGCAGGTCGCGCACCTTGATGCCCAGGAATGGATAGAGTACGCGGCAGCATGCCTCGACAGCATCATAAAAAACGGACTCTTCCTGGTACAACTCCTGAGCCATTTGGAGATAATGATCCCCAACTCCAGCAAACATAAAGGCGACGGGGCGGCTGATATCGGGCTGGTAACTGCTCCAGACCCGCTGTGGGGACAGAGATTCCAGCGCTTCCAAAGCATCAGCCGTATCCCGGCACACGACCATCCGCCGGCAGGCAAAAGCCCTTCTGCCCAGTTGCAGCGTGTAAGCAGCGTCGGCCAGGTTTGTTTCAGGATGTTGTCGCAAGTAATGGGCCAGGTTTATTGTTGCCGTGTCTAAAGCGGATTCTGTTCGGGCCGACAACAGCAACAGATGCCACGGACGGGTCGGGCCAGAGGGCAGCAGCGCCGGGGGTTCCTCAACGATAACGTGCGCATTGGTCCCCCCCATACCTAAGGAGTTTAAGCCGGCGCGACGGGGTTTCTCCTCTTGTTCGGGCCAGGGTGTAAGCGTGGTATTCACAAAGAAGGGGCTGTTATCAAAGTCAATGGCTGGGTTGGGTTGTTGGAAGTACAGAGAGGGGGGGATCATCCCATTTTTCACGGTCATTACTGTTTTAATCAACCCGACTACGCCGGCTGCCCGATCCAGATGCCCCACATTGGTTTTCACCGAACCAATGGCACAGAAACCTTTCTTGTCGGTGAATTTGCGATAGGCCCGTGTTAATGAGGCAATCTCGATGGGATCTCCCAATTCGGTAGCCGTCCCATGCGCTTCAATGTAACCAACCGTTTCTGGGTCAATATTGGCGTTTTCCAATGCTGTGATCACAGCCGCCGCCTGTCCGGCCACACTGGGAGCGGTGTACCCTACCTTCAGGGAACCGTCATTGTTAATGGCCGATCCTCGGATAACTGCGTGAATGGTATCCCCATCTTCGAGGGCATCTTCCAGTCGTTTGAGAACGACTACCCCCACGCCGTCGCCAAAAAGTGTTCCTTTTGCCTGCGCATCGAAGGTGCGGCAATGGCCATCGGGGGATTCCTGCCCCCCTTCCTCATATAAATACCCCTGTTTTTGTGGCGAGCGGATCGCTACGCCGCCGGCCAGGGCCATGTCGCATTCGCCATGCAGCAGGCTTTGGCAGGCCAGGTGTGTGGCCACCAACGCTGTTGAGCAGAATGTTTGCACGGCAAAGCTGGGTCCGCGCAAATTGAGCTTGTAAGAGACAATGGTGGTCAAGGAATCTTTGTCGCCAGAAATGACCATTTGCGAGTCATTAACGGAAGCGGAGATCTCTGGATCACTGTACCAGCCTAATAGATAGGTGCTGATGTTGGAGCCCGCAAAAACCCCTATTAGACCGCTGTAACGATCAGAATCATAGCCGGCCAACTCCAGCGTTTCCCAGGCACATTGCAGAAAGACGCGGTATTGGGGATCCAACAACTCGGCCTCGCGGGGACTGTAGCCAAAGAAGCCAGCATCAAACAGATCTGCCTCTGCAATGATGGGGCGCGCTTTGATATAGTTGGGTTTGGTGAACAACACCGGGTCTATGCCTGATTCCAGCAGTTCTTCATCTGTAAATCGGGATATGGAGTCAACCCCGTTGCACAGATTTTCCCAGAATTGGTCAACATTTTTTGCGCCAGGGAAACGGCCGTTCAAGGCCACCACGGCGATGCCCTGGTTGTCAACATTTTGACGCGCTTTACGCCGCCGATCCTGGAGTATTTCAGCCTCGGCATGGGTTTCCGGGGCCACATGCGCAGGCTGCAGATAGCGCGCCAGGGCGTTAATGGTGGGGGCTTCAAAAAGAGCCACGGGTGAAATTTGGGTCTGAAACTCCTTTTGCAGCCGCGCGACAACATCCAGGCCGATCAGGGAGTTCCCTCCCAAATCAAAGAAGTTGTCGTGAATCCCAATCTGATTGATGCCTAATACGTCTTCCCAAATGGCCGCAATTCGTTTTTCGTATTCATTGGTTACAGCCACATAGGTGGTAGCCAGGGTCGGGCGGGCGTAACTGCGCCGTTTGCCCGATGTTCTGCCGGCCCCATCGCTGAAGAGTACCCACTGACGGATTCGGGCTTGTAAATCGCCGGTGGAATTAACGAGCTGTGTTTTGCCGCTGGCCACGGCGCGGGCAAAAGCTTCTGTCCCCTCTTCGGGGGTCATTTCAAAAACGGCAACGGTAGCGTTTGCAAACAGTTCTGAATCATGTAAACCAACGCGCCACGTATCCCAATTGACACTCGTCCATTTGTTTTTGCCGGCATGATTATGGGCATGAGCATAGCTGTCCATGAATATGTTGGCGGCTGTGTAGGCCACAAATCCCAACCCACCCAGGACGGAGGAAACAGACGAGAGCAAAAGACAAAAGTCCAGATCGCAATCCGCCAGCGCCTTATCCAACACGTACAGACCATGCGCTTTGGGGCGGAAGTGTGCTTCGCAGGTGGCGTTGTCCATATTTTGGATCACCTTGACGGCATCAAGACTGACCAGACCTGCCCCATGGACGACGCCATTCAATGTGCCAAAACGGGCGCGTGTCTGGTCAATGACGGCGCGCATTTGCGTCTCATTGCCCACATCAGCGCCCAGCACTAACACTTCTCCGCCCAGAGCTTCCAGCGCCTGCACCTTCCGAATCTTGCGGCTGGTCGGATCGTCGTCGCCACGCGCTGCCAGCCATGTTTCCCAGGTGTCTGGCGCCGGCAGCCCGGAGCGGCTGGTTAACACCAATCGAGCCTGAAATTGTTTGACAAGATACTCCGCCAGAGCCAGGCCGATTCCACCCAGGCCGCCGGTAATCAGGTAGACGCCCCCAGGCCGTATCTGCTTTTCAGTGGGTTTTGCGACAAGGGTCTCTGGCGTGAATGTCTGCACATATCGCGTCTGTTCACGGTAGGCTATGGTCACATCTGGAACGGATGTATTCACCTCAGCCAGTAGCTGGTCAACCAATGCCCCGGTCACTGCGCCATTTGCCGGCAACGCCACGTCTATGGCGCGGCAGCGAACAGAGCGGACCTCTTGGGGAATAACCCGGCAAGGGCCTAAGATAGTTGATTTTTCGGCGTAGAGGGGGAACGTATTGGCGACAGGCTGCATGTTGTTTGACAGCACGAAGAGCTGCAGTTGTGCGGAAACGTCCATCACCCCGGTGATTGCTTTGGTCAATGCCAGCAAGCTGTAGAAACCAGTTTTCTGTGCGGCCTGGAATTGATCTATATGGGCGGCGGGGCTTTCCAGCGGGGTGACACTCCAGGCGTGTATGATGGTGTCGGGCAGGTTATCAGCGCGTTGCAGCGCAGCAAATAGCGCCTGGTAATCCGCCGTCGCATCAGGTC
>CAZDSN010000351.1:0-5060 GCA_964507675.1 uncultured Ardenticatenaceae bacterium
CGTTTAATCAGGATATGCCCTATGATGTGTTCGTGCAAAACCAGATTGCCGGCGTGCAGCATGAACTTGAACCCTGGCCGCGCGAACTGGCCTTCGTCAATGAGACCACCAAACGGCACACCAACCGCCTGACAGAGGTGGAAACCGTGCTGCTGGAAATTGAAAAGAAATGGGCCCCCATCTACAACCGGCACGACGCTGTGGCCAACGCCGTCACCCGCTTTGAAGCCGACATCAGGGGTATCACCGAAGCTCAGGTAGAACTGCGCGACACGATCAAGAGTTGGGCAGAACAGGTGCAGCTAGGCGAATATGAACGCAACCAGCGGCAGGCCACCTGGGAACGAATGTTAGGAGAGCAGCAAGACGTCATGGGCCAATACGCCAAACAATGGGTGGCCTTCGCCGATCAGTACCAGGAAGCCAGGATGGCGGTGCAATCCCTGGCGCCCTGGCAAAAGCAGTTGGAGCAAAAACAGCGGGAAGAAATAGAGCGGCAGCGCATGGAAGCCAACCGCATTGTGACGCAATGGCAAACATTTCAAGCTGAGTATGAAAAGCGGTGGCGCAACAACGAGATTGACGTAGAGCAGCGCCTGGCCAGCGTCCAGCGGCGGGACAGCCAGTTTGAAGAGAAGCTGGCCGTCGTGGAAGAAGCTATCCTGGAAATACGGCAAGACAAGGAGATGTTGTGGCGCGTGCAGGCCGCGCAGGCAGACGCGCTGAAACAATGGCCGCGCGTGTGGATGGAAGAAGTCGAGAAAACGCTGGCGCAAAACCCCACCCGCCGCCGCCAACCGGCTTTGATCCCGGTGCGGGAAGAGTAAATGTACGTTATTGGCACTGCCGGCCACGTTGATCACGGCAAATCAACGCTGGTAGAAGCCCTGACCGGCATTGATCCCGATCGTCTGGCCGAAGAGAAAGAACGGGAAATGACCATTGACCTGGGCTTTGCCTGGCTCACGCTGGGCGAGGCAGATGGTCAGCCGGAAGAAGTGGGCATTGTGGATGTGCCCGGACATCGAGATTTTATTGAGAACATGCTGGCCGGCGTCGGTGGTATTGATCTGGCGCTGCTGGTGGTGGCCGCTGACGAGGGCGTGATGCCACAAACGCGCGAACATCTGGCTATCTTAGACCTGCTGCAAGTGGAAAGCGGCGTGGTAGCGCTGACTAAGATTGACTTGATTGACGATCCAGATTGGCTGGAGTTGGTGACGTTGGACGTGGGCGAGATATTGGCGGGGACGGCGTTGGCCGATGCTCCGATCGTGCCTGTCTCCGCGCGCACCAGGCAGGGAGTGGCGGAATTAAAGCAGACGCTGTACAAACGGCTGCAAGCCACGCCTCCCCGCGCCGATGAAGGACAACCTCGTCTGCCGATTGACCGCGTCTTTACTTTGTCAGGCTTTGGCACGGTGGTGACGGGCACATTGCTGGGCGGCAGTTTGCGCCTGGGGGAGGCAGTGGAGATCCATCCCGGCGGGCTGAAAGGGCGTATTCGCGGTCTGCAAACGCATCGCCGGCAGCGGGAAATCGCCCAACCTGGCAGCCGCGTGGCCGTGAATCTGACCGGGCTGGATCGGGAAGCGGTACAGCGGGGGCAGGTTTTGACGCGGCCGGGGGGGCTGCGGGATACTATTTTGTTCGACGCGGCTTACCGCCATCTGGGAGACAGCGGCATTCCCCTCAAGCACAATATGGAAATCAAGCTGTTTGTGGGGGCGGCAGAGGTGGTGGGGCGGGCGCGCGTGCTGGGCGCGGCGCAAATTGAACCCGGCAAGAGGGGTTGGCTGCAAATCGCCTTGCGCGATCCCGCTGCTGTGGTGCGCGGCGACCGCTTTATTTTGCGCCTGCCCTCCCCAGGCATCACCCTGGGTGGAGGACGGGTGCTGGACCCGCAGCCGGGGCGACGCCACCGTCGTTTTCGCCCGGAACTGATCGCCCATTTGCAAACGCTGGCCCAGGGTACGCCAGCCGAACTGCTGCTGCAAGCCTTAACGCGGCTGGAACCCGTTCTGCTTGCGCAGCTTTTTAGACAGGCGGGCCTAGACGAAAGCACCGCCAATGCCGCCTGGGATGCGCTGCTGGCCAACCAACAGGCAGTACAGTTGGGGCAGCAGGCAATGTCGGGGGGCGGCTGGCAGCGACGGCTGGATCAACTATTGACGCTGGTAACCAGCTACCAGCAGCAGTATCCGCTGCGCCTGGGCATGCCGCGGGAAGAGGCGCGCAGCCGCCTGGCTGTGTCTGCCCCCTGGTTTAACGCCCTGGTCAATCAGGCGGCCACGGATGGGCAGCTTGTAGATGCCGCAGCCATTTTGCATACACTCAATCACGCTGTCCGTTTCGACGGGGAGCAAGAAAAACGCCGCCAGCAGCTTTTGGCGCAAATGGAAGCTGCCGGCATTAACACGCCTTCGGTAAAAGAATGTCGTCTGGCGCTGGGGGATGACGTTTATGCCGCCATGGTGGATTTGGGCCAACTGACGCCCCTGAACACGGAAGTGGTTTACGCTCGTCAGGAATACCATCAGTTCAAAGAGCAAATCCTGCACCTGCTGGCAGCGCATGAACGCATCAATGCGGCTCAAGTGCGCGACCTGTTCGGCACCAGCCGCAAATACGCCATCGCCTGGCTGGAGCATCTGGACGAACAGCGCCTGACGCGCCGCCTGGGGGATGATCGTGTATTGGTCTGAGGGAAAAAGTGTACTTTTAGAATTATGTTAAAAACCGAACTACTACACAATATGGACGCTTTTGTACGGCTGGCGGATGAATGGGACGCCCTGGCCGGACGAGGCATGACGGATACGCCTTTTCAAACGTGGGCCTACCAACGCGCCTGGTGGCGGCACTTGGGGCCCAGCGATCTACAGACGCTTGCTGTCCGCCGCGAGACGGGCGAGTTGGTGGGGATTGCCAGCCTGTATCTGGTAGATGGGGTCATTTACTTTAACGGCTGTGTGGAAGAAACAGATTACCTGGACTTGATCACCACGGCAGCCGCCGCCGAAGAGGTGTGGACGGCTGTTTTGGATTGTCTACACAGCGACGAGTTCCCGGCCTGGCGAGCGATGGATTTGTGTAATGTGCCGGCAGACTCCCCCACGCGCACGATTTTGCCACAACTGGCGGCCCGCCGGGGTTTGTCCTTTGCGACTCAAGTGCATGAAGTGTGCCCGGTGATTGAACTGCCGGCCACTTTCGATGCCTATCTGGACAGCCTGGACAAGAAACAGCGGCACGAATTACGCCGCAAACTGCGCCGCGCGGAAGGGGCCGAGGTACAAATTTACACCGTTGGCCCGGATGCAGACCTGACCGCTGAAGTAGACGATTTTTTGGCGCTGCTGCAAAAGAGCACGCCGGAAAAACATGCCTGGCTTAACGATGCGCGACGGGCCGTTTTTCAGGAAGCAGCGGCAGCAGGGCTGGCGGCTAAGACGCTACAGCTTCTGTTTCTGCGTATCGAAGGTCAAAAAGCCGCGACTCTTTTCAACTTTGCCTACAAAAACCGTATCTGGGTCTATAACTCTGGCCTTGACCCGGATAACTTCTCCTGGCTGAGCGCCGGCGTTGTCTTGACTGCGCGGGCCATCGAACAGGGCATCGAACAGGGATACACCACTTTTGATTTCCTGCGCGGCAATGAGGAGTACAAATACCGTTTTGGGGCGAAGGACACCCTCATTTACCGGCTGCATTTGCAAAAGGATTAAGATGAACGATCAAACTGCTGCACTCGACGATACAGCCCCACAGCGCGTGGGGCCACGACGTGTGGGGCTACATCGCATAGAGTCGCGGCGCGTAGGGGCCCCCCATCACCTGGAGTCCAATCGAAAGGGGCCGCGTCGCGTGGCGATGTTGAGTGTGCACACCTGCCCTTTAGCTACGCTGGGGGGCAAGAAAACGGGGGGCATGAACGTTTATGTGCGCGATTTCAGCCGGGAACTTGGTCGCCAGGGTGTCCTGGTAGACGTTTTCACGCGCTCGCAGGATGACTGCCAGCCTATGATTAAACATGATCTGGGGTACGGCGCGCGCGTGATTCACATTCCGGCAGGGCCAGAAAAACCCATACCGGTGGCGGAAGTGGAAGCGTATACAGACGAATTTGTGGCCGGCGTGGTGGCTTTCGCGGCGGAGCAGGGTATTACCTATGACCTGATTCACAGCCATTATTGGCTGTCCGGTCTGGTGGCTGAAGGACTGCGCCAGACGTGGGGGCAGCACATTCCTATTGTGCAGATGTTTCACACGCTGGGGCACATGAAAAACCGGATTGCCTTGAGCGACGACGAGCGCGCATCGCAAGCGCGCATTGAGGGGGAAACGCACGTGATCCACCACGTGGCAGATTGCATTATCGCGGCCACGCCAGCCGAAGAGGCGCAGCTTTTCTGGCTGTATGATACGGATAAAGAACAGATTAAGGTGATTCCACCCGGCGTAGACTTGCAGCGTTTCCACCCCATGCCCCAAGCAGCGGCAAAAGAGCACCTGGGGATTCCACCAGATGATAAGAATTTGATTTTTGCCGGCAGAATCGAGCCATTAAAAGGGATTGACACGCTGCTTTGCGCCATAGCCCTCTTGCAACGCCATTATCCACAGGTTATTAAAAACGTGTGCGTTTCCATTATTGGCGGCGATCCGTGGGCAGACAGCCCGGACGCGGAAATGGCTCGCCTGCAAGAACTGCGGCATCACCTGGGCATTCATGACCTGGTGGCTTTTCTGGGTTCCAAAAACCAGGATGAGCTGCCTTACTATTACGCCGCCGCGGAAATGGTGATCATGCCTTCGCATTACGAAAGCTTCGGCATGGTGGCTTTGGAAGCCATGGCCATGGGCACGCCGGTGATTGCTTCGGAAGTAGGCGGGCTGGCGTTCCTGGTGCGGGATGGGGAAACAGGTTTCCACGTGCCTTCACGCGACCCGGAAGCTCTGGCGGAACGGATCCTGACGCTGCTGGTTGATCAAGAATGCCGCGAACGCCTGGGTATCCAGGCGCAGGCTTACGCGCAGCAGTATGATTGGGACATCAT
>CAZDSN010000352.1:0-1571 GCA_964507675.1 uncultured Ardenticatenaceae bacterium
TCATCTTCACGCACGGCCTGATTGATGTCGGCGCGGTATGGCTACTGCCAGAACTACACCTGGAAGCGCTAGGCCGTCCAGAAATCCTCCACCCCGGCGCGCTGCTCCTGGGGTATTTACTTATCCTGGGACTGCCTCTTTATCTGTGGCGGCTGTATCGTGGTGGATATACCCCATAATCCACAGCCCGGCAATGAAGCAGAGGCTAAACAGGCTGTAGAAGGTTAGCTGGATGGCGGCGGTGGAGCTGTCTATGGGGTTGTCGGGATGGAAAAAGCGGGGGACGAACAGAGTGGACGCAGCCAGCAAGAGGGCCAGGAACAGGTGCAGGACGCCCTGAATGCGCGGCTGTCTGACCCACCCATGCAGCACACGCACAATCAGGGCCACTGCCAGCAGTTGCAGCAGGGACCGCGTGCGCGGTTCAGACCACAAAATGCCCCCCCAGTTGACGATTTCCGCCCACAGACTGGCTACAACGGCGGCGGCGAAGAAGGCAAAACCGACCCGGCTGATGGTTGTTAACCACTGCCGCACGCCGGGCGACTCGGTGATGAGCAGGATGAGGCCGAGAATGCCGGCAACTACCAACTGCAGCATCCCCGTCCATATCAGAGCCACATGGATGTAGACAATTCTGATGCCTGCGCCCAGCGTCTGCTCCAGCGGCGCCAGCCACAGCACCAGGGCCATCAGCGCCGCCAGGCCGCTTAGCACGGGAACGGCCACTTTGGGAAAAGGCACAGGTTCTTGGGGGCGAGCGGGTAGTTTCATGAGCGCCGCCATCCGGTAGCCAGCCGTTTCCAGTTGAACGATTCCGCCGACAACAGGTTGCCCGACTGGAAAAAGCGCCCGGCTAAGGTGACAAACAAGTAAGCGGTCAATATCAGCCCCCCCAGGCTGAGCAGGATTTGCCACAGCGGCACCTGGGCCACGGCGATGCGCGTGACCATGGCGCTGGGGGCGCTTAGCGGGAACAGGCTCAGCCCCAAGGCCAGGGGCCCATGTGGATTGTCCAGAAATTCTGTGGCAAACATCAGAGTGGGCAGCAGGGGCACAATCAGCAGCCACGTGACCTGATTGCCTTCGCGGGCAGTGGGGGCAATAGCGCCCGCTGCGGCCATAATGGAAGCATACGCCAGGTAGCCAAACAGCAAAAACAAGATTGCCCAGATAAAGAAGCTGAGGGGGAAGGTGAAGTTAGCCGCATTGAGCCAGATGGCGCTGCGCTGCAGCATAAAGACGCCGCCGCCGAACCAGATAGCCAGTTGCAACAGCGCCACCACTGTCAGCCCCAGGATTTTGCCCGCCATCAGTTGGGTGGGCTGCAGGCTGAGCAGGAGCACTTCTACGACGCGGTTTTCTTTTTCCGCGACGACGCTTTGCAGCATGTAGCCGCTGACGACGAGGAGAATGAAGTAATAAATGTAAGGGATGATGGTGGCTACCAGTTCGGCCTGGGCGCGCTCGCTGCCGCTGGCTTCCGCGGCGGGCTGAACGGCAATCTGGTTAGCTAAGGCCGCCGGCGTGGGGTTAAAAATGGCTGCCGCCAGGGTCGGATCGCCGCTGAT
>CAZDSN010000352.1:1671-5059 GCA_964507675.1 uncultured Ardenticatenaceae bacterium
GATTCATCTACCAGACCGACGCGAGGAAATGCCGGCAGGGCGCTGCTTTCGCTTTCGCTGCCAACGACATCGTTTTCTTGCAGGATGGCATAGCCGTTGAAGACGATTAAGACGGCCGGCATCAAAAAAGTCATAATCCAGAACGACTTCCGGCGCAGCGTGGTGATGATTTCGTGTTTAAAAACGAGCCAGATGTTGTGCATACGATATTACCCTCGCAGGGCTGCCAACACGCTTTTAGCGTTGAGCGGCTGGCCGTAATGCAGCATGCCCGCGCGGAAAATGCGGACGGCTGCCGCGATTGTCAGGAACATGGCGCCGGTCAGGATAATCCAGCTTGTCACCAACTGCCACACCGGCACCGTACCCAGACCCCAGCGCAGCGAGATGGTGAGAAAGGCGCTGGTGGGAAAGAGCGACAGGAAGATGACGAATGGGCTGTTGGGATTCTCGAACAGGAGCGGCAGCACGAACAGGGGCACGACAAAAATCAGGTTGAGCAGGCCGGCAATTTGCTGCCCCTGTTGCAGTTCGGTGACGGCGCTGCCAATGGCTATCATCAGCGCCGAATCCAGGCCGTAGGATGGGAAGAAGAATAAGGCCATTACCCCCAGGTAACCCCAGGGAACTTCCACTTCTTGCAGTTCCGGGACGTAAGGGGCCGCTACTTTGAGGGCGATAATCACCGTCAGCACGTAGATGAGAAGCTGCGTTAAGGCCGCCGCTAACAACCCCACCGCCTTGCCGCCAATAAGCTGCCGCGACGTGATGGAGGTAAGCATAATCTCCATGGTGCGGTTCTCTTTTTCATCAGCTACCACGCGCAGCATATAGCCGGAAGCCGTCATGGTGGCAACAAAGAAGAAGAAGCTGCCGACGATGGGCAAGAGAACGTTGACGATACCCTGCTCGCTGAACCGCCGCTGGCTGACGGTATCCTCAACGATGATATTGCTCCCTTCCAGCAGCCGGGTTTGCTGCGCCAGTGGCAAGGAGCGCACCAGGTTGGCGCGCACAAAATCGTCAAAATCCTCCCACACGCTGTTGTCGGGCGGCTGGCGCAGATAGTAGAGGTCGGTGGCGCGATTGGTGGGATAGTCAGGGGGGAAGACGAAGAATGCCTGGATGTTGCCGGCATTTAACGCCTCCAGGGCGTTGGTTTCGTCGGTATAAGCGATGATGGCTACCCGTTTCTCCGTATTGGGCAGGGTGGTTTGCACCGATTCATCGAGAAAGTGCGCGTTGTCCACATAGCCAATAGGGGCATCGCTAATTTGTGACAGTTCCACCATGACGGCAAAACCAATCAGCAGGGCAATAGCCAGCGGCACAGCCAACGTTCCCAGCAGGAAGCCGCGCCGCACGACCATGCGGCGATATTCGTGCCTCATAATCAGCCAGTAGTTATGCATGATTTGCCTCCATCTGACTATCCTCATTGGCTGGCCGCCGGCCTACCACGTTGATGAAGATGTCGTCCAACGATGGTTCCGCCAACTCAAACCGTTCGATGTGCACATCGGGTCGCGCTGCCAGGACGCGCAAGACAGCCTGCGGATCGGCCCCGATGTCTAGCGTCATTTGCCATGATCCATTTTGATGACGCGCTTCCAGCACGCCTGGTATGGCGCTGAAGTCGCCGGAGCCAGTTAGGGAGATGGCGTTGCCGGCAAAATTGCGCTTAATCTCGTCCACTTTGCCATACAAAACGGTTGCCCCCTTATCAATCAACACAATCCGGTTGCACAGGGCTTCTACCTGATACATTTGATGCGTGGACATGATGATGCTCTTCCCCGCCAGCCGCCGCTCGTCCAAAATGTCCTTTACCAGCCGCGTATTGACGGGGTCCAGGCCGGAGAACGGCTCGTCAATGACAATCAGGTCTGGTTCATGCACCAGGGTGGCGATAATTTGCGCCTTTTGCTGCATACCCCTGCTCAATTCCTGTACCTTCTTGAAGCGGTGTTCGGCCAGGTCTAACCGCTCTAGCCAGTCACTCAAGCGGCTGCGGGCTGTTTTCTCATCCATTCCCTTGAGCGTGGCCAGATAGACGAGGGTCGTTTCCAACTTCAGGTCCTTATACAGCCCGCGCTCTTCCGGCAGGTAGCCGATGCGCCGTTTGCGCGCCAGGTTTAGTGAACCACCGAGGACGCTGACCGTGCCGGCATCTGGCTTGAAAATGTCCATCATCATCCGGATGGTAGTCGTCTTGCCCGCGCCATTGGGGCCTAGCAGGCCGAATATCTCTCCTGGTTCCACCGCAAAAGAGACATCAGCCACCGCCTGGACGCTGCCGAAACGCTTGGCTAGGTGAGAAACCTCAACTGTATACATAGACCTGATTCCTTTGGCATAGGCCCAACCTTCCGCAAGTTCCTGGAAGGTTTATATGCGTTAAAACTCGAAAGGCGAAAGTTCGTTCTTAACGAGCTTAACGGCAGATCATACTTACATCATAACATGGGAGTCAGACCATTGCCAGTGAGTATTTGTGGTTGCGAAAGGCGTCGCCGGGCAGCGATTGCCCGCCGTTGGGCAGGTTGCCGTTAACCAGGCCGCCTCATGGGCTGATGGCTATGATGGTTATAGGACAGTCTGGCATCTCTGAGGGGAACGGTTACCACGCAGGTTCAACTTCTCTGAGAAGTTGAACCTGTGCAGTCCGTCAACGTAAGCTAATAATCACCAGTCGTGATCAGTTTAATGAGTTTGGCAATAATACCGATCACACCGCCGAAGATAGAAACGCCCAATATCACCCGCAGGATGCTGTCTCCAATTTCCACCATGTGGCGGGCTTCGGTCAGGGCGTTGCCTGACCACGTTTGCTGGCTGATCCAGGTCGGGTCCAGGGCAATCAGTGGCCCGCCGTTGACGAGCTGCCATAACACGAACAGCCCCAGGATGCTCAGCCCCAGGTCGGCCATGCGCAAACCGGGCGTCCAATGCCCGTAAACGAGCTGCCAGCCCGCCAGCGCCAATCCTAACCCCCACCAGACGTTCAGCCACAACAAGTGTACCTGAAACTCTGGCGCCAGCAGGGGGATAAAGCCCTGTCGCTCTGCGCCAAAATAGTATATACCGATTTTGTGCGGAAATGCGTTGAACAGGATGATGATAGCTGTCAGAACGACCATGCCAATGACAACGCCGATGGGGGATATACGTTGGGCGCTGCCGGATTGTGTTTCTTGCTCAACGACGTTTCCTGTTAATACCGGTTGGTCGGACATAAGATTGCTCCTCTAAGAATGTTGGGCAAACTGTTTGGGGTTTAAGAAAATAATTCGGCGAACGGGGGGGAAAGCATCCCCAAGGGCTGCCCCCCATCCCCCAACCCCCTTCCCCCTTGAGGGGGAAGGGGGCTTTTCGGAGAGGGCGAGGG
>CAZDSN010000353.1:0-5042 GCA_964507675.1 uncultured Ardenticatenaceae bacterium
TGTTGTCGTCGCCGCTGCTGCGGCGTTGTTTTTGCCCGTCATTTCGTTTGTGATAAAATGAACATGTTAACCTTTTAACTCTGCGAGCGTTCAATGGACCAGTTTCTTATCCCGTATATTCCGATTGCTGTCCTGCTAGGTATCTCTCTCTTTTTCGCGGTGCTGCTGCCTGTGCTTTCGCTCAGTTTGGGGCCGCGCCGCCCCACCATGCGCAAGGATATGCCCTACGAATCGGGTATGACCCCCATTGGCGAAGCGCAGCGTCGTCTGCCCGTTCGTTTTTATCGCATCGCCGTTCTCTTTATCCTTTTTGACGTAGACATCATTTTGCTGGTTCCTTACACCCTTGTCTTGCGTGAACTGGGACTCTTTGGCCTGAATGCGGTGCTCATTTTCGTCCTCATCTTCATCTTGGGCGACATTTGGGTGTGGAAAAAAGGACTCCTGGAATGGGAATAGAACAAAAACTGGGTTCGATGGGTGTCGTCACCTATCGGTTAGAAGATCTGGTCAACTGGGGACGCACCAACGCCATGTGGCCTATGTTGTTTGGTCTGGCTTGCTGCGCCATTGAAATGATGTCCACGCAGGCATCGCACTATGATGCCTCCCGTTTTGGCATGGAATTGATGCGCCCTTCCCCCCGCCAGTCGGACTTGATGATTGTGGCCGGGCGGGTGTCGCGTAAGATGGGACCGGTGCTGCGCCGCCTTTACGATCAGATGCCTGATCCGAAGTGGGTCATTGCCATGGGCGACTGCGCTTCCTGCGGCGGTATCTTTAATAACTATGCCATTGTTCAGGGGGTAGACGAAATTGTGCCTGTGGACGTGTATGTAGCGGGCTGCCCGCCGCGACCGGAGGCGTTAATTGACGGTATTATGACGCTGCAAGAGAAGATTCGCGGCGAGAAATTGACTACCTGGGCGGAAAAATAGTATGAACGACGTGGTGGCTCAAAAATTACAGGCGGCGTTCCCAGAGGCAGTTGTGGAAATCATTGATTTTCGGGGGGAACGAACCTTTGTCATTGCAGCAGGTAACCTGATACCTGTTTGCAAGTTTCTGCGCGATGATAGCGACCTGCGTTACAATTTTATCTCTGACATTTGCGCTGATGACATGCTGCCAGAGTATCCGCGCTTTGCCGTTAACTATCACCTGCGTTCCATTCCCCATAAGCACGTGATCCGGCTGCGGGTTCCAGTGGAAGACCCGGAGGAAGGCCCGCCGACGCTGGTGTCCTTGTGGCCGGTGGCCACCTGGCTGGAGATGGAAGTGTGGGACTTGATGGGTATTCGTTTTGCCGGCAACAACAGCCTGCGCCGTCTCTTTTTGCCCGGCGATTGGGTGGGACATCCCCTGCGTAAAGATTACCCATTGGGTTATGAAGAAGTCCAGTTCTCATTTAATTGGGAAGCTATTGACGCCAGGAAACCATACGCTAAAGATTGAAGTCGCGTCACCTGGCTGAGACGTTACCGGCTCCCTTGCTCGCGCCAAAACCTGACAAACAGAAACGTAATGTATAGACAGCAGACGATGCTGCTGTTTGTTTTTTGCTTAAGAGGCAAACATGACCATACCGATTACCGTTCAAGGCGATACCGTTCAAGAACTGACGGTTGAGGAGCTGCGGGCCAAATTTGGCTCTGGCATGACCATTGATTCGGAAGAGAACATGCTGTTGAGCATGGGGCCGCAGCATCCCAGCACGCATGGTGTGCTGCGCTTGCTCCTGGAGCTAGATGGCGAAACGGTGGTCAACCTGGCGAATGACATTGGCTTCTTGCACACGGGTGTGGAGAAAAACATGGAGGCCAAGACATACACCAAAGCGTTGGTCATGACGGACCGCCTGGATTACCTGTCGCCCATGTCCAACAATATGGGTTACGTGCTGGCCGTGGAGAAGTTGTTGGGCATAGAAGCGCCGCCGCGGGCGCAGGTCATCCGCGTTATTTTGTTAGAGATGGCCCGTATTGGCAGCCACCTGGTGTGGTTGGGCACTCATGCGCTGGACCTGGCGGCCATGTCTGTTTTTCTCTACTGCTTCCGCGAGCGCGAATACATTTTGGACGTATTCGAGATGGTAGCCGGGCAGCGCATGATGGTCAGCTATTTCCGCCCAGGCGGGTTGTGGCGGGATGTGCCGGAGGATTTTGTGCCGGCAATTCGCCAATTCCTCGACTTCTTCCCCGCCAAAATCGCCGACTACGAAGCCCTACTGAAAAATAACCCCATCTGGTTGCAGCGCACCAAAGGCATTGGGGCTATTTCTGGCGAAGACGCCATTTCCTGGGGATTGACCGGAGCCAGCCTGCGCGGTTCTGGCGTGGATTGGGACATTCGCAAATCCCACCCCTACATGGGCTACGAGACCTACGACTTTGAAGTTCCCCTGGAAACCGACGGCGACGTTTACGCCCGCTACCGCTGCCGTATGCGCGAACTGTGGCAGAGCCTGCGCATCATTGAGCAGGCCCTGGGCCGGTTGAAACCAGGCCCAATCAACATTGACGATCGCAAGATTGTGCCCCCGCCGCGCGCCGAACTGGGGCACAGCATGGAAGCCGTTATCCACCATTTCAAACTGTGGACGGAAGGCTTCAGCGCCCCCACGGGCTACATTTACCAGAGCATCGAATCGCCGCGCGGCGAATTTAGCTGCTATTTACGCGGTAATGGTACGCCCAAACCCGCCCGCGTCCATTTTCGTACCCCCTCCTACGTCAACCTGGCTTCGCTGCCCGTGCTGGCCAAAGGCACCTTCATTGCCGACCTGGTGGCCATCATTGGCTCGATTGACATTGTGCTGGGCGAAATTGACAGATGAATGAGAGTATTCCTTCCAGGAGAAGGCTTCCAGGAGAAGGTTGTGATTGCAGATAAATACAGTGACCAAATCAAAGCGATTCTGGCGCGCTATCCAGACAAAAAATCGGCAGTGCTGCCCTTGATGCACCTGGCGCAGGCGGAATATGGCTACATGAGCCGTGAAGCCATGGCCGATGTAGCCGCCGTGTTGGACCTGGACCCCACGCATGTGCTGTCCCTGGCGGGTTTCTACACACTCTTTTACGAAGAACCGGTGGGCAAATACGTGCTGGAAATTTGCAACGACCTGGCTTGCGCCCTCTGCGGCGCGGAAGAGTTCGTGGAAATGGCCTCCCGCAAATTGGGAGTTCCCGTGGAAGGAACCACGCCAGATGGGTTGTTTACCTTGAAGACGGTGATGTGCCTGGCGGCGTGCGACAAAGCGCCCATGCTACAGTGCAATTTGCATTACCACGAAAAGCTGGATGAGGCGAAGTTCGACATCTTGATTGCCCAACTGCGGGCGGAAGTAGCCACGGCAGGAGATTAGCATGGCTCACATTTTGTTACGACACCGCGACGTGCCCAACATTCGTCAGTTGGCCGTGTACGAAGAAAATGGCGGCTACGCCGCCTGGAAGCAGGCGCTTGGCTCGTGGACGCCCGACCGGGTGCGGGAAGAGGTGCGCAAGGCGAATATTAAAGGGCGGGGCGGGGCGGGGTTTCCTGCCGGCATTAAATGGGGCTTCATTCCCAAAACCGACGCGCCCAGATACGTCGTCATTAACGCCGACGAATCGGAAACCGGCACCTTCAAAGACCGCGAATTGATTGAATCCAACCCGCACCAGATCATTGAAGGCGCGCTGTTGTGCGCCTATGCTATCAAAGCCCAGACCATCTACATTTATTTCCGCGGCGAATTTTTGCGCACCGCTGCGCCTTTTGAGCAGGCGCTGCAAGATGCGTACGCCGCCGGCTATGTTGGTCAAAACGTCCTGGATTCTGGCTACAGTGTGGACTTCTATACCCACTACGGCGCGGGCGCGTACATTTGCGGCGAGGAAACGGCTTTACTGAACTCGCTCATGGGTAATTTAGGCCAGCCCTGGTCCAAGCCGCCGTTTCCAGCCATTCAGGGACTGTACGCCAGCCCCACCGTCGTTAACAACGTGGAAACCCTGGCCAATGTGCCCCCGGTCATTGTCAATGGGGCGGATTGGTACTTAAAACTGGGCACGCCCAATAGTCCCGGCCCCAAAATCGTTTGCCTCAGCGGGCGGGTGAACAGGCCAGGCAATTACGAAGTAGAAATGGGCAAGACCACCTACCGCCAGCTCATTTATGACCTGGGCGGCGGCATCCCCGGTGACAAGAAGGTCAAAGCCATCTTCCCCTCTGGCGGCTCAGGCGCGATTGTGACCGCGGCAGCCCTGGATGCTTCCATCTCCTTTGAAGGGCTGGAACCGCATAGCTCCATGATGGGATCCGCCTCGGTTATCGTTTGCGATGAAACGGTAGATATGGTGTGGGCGACGATGAAGGCGGTCCACTTCTTTAAGCACGAATCGTGCGGCAAGTGTACGCCCTGCCGCGAAGGTACGTTCTGGCTGGATAAGGTGCTGCACCGCGTTTACTACGGCCATGGTCGCCCCGAAGACATTGCCCTGCTGAAAAGCGTGGCCGGGCAGATCCAGGGCAAATGCCTGTGCGCCCTGGGCGAATTCGCCATTAACCCCGTGCTGTCCGCCATCCGGCTGTTCCCGCAAGAGTTTGAGGCCAAAGTGAAGCCCCAGGCCAATGGACATGCCGGCAAACAGCCCACCCCGCGGCCCAAACAAACCGCGCCAGCCCACTGAGGTGTAGATGAGCGATCAAGTAACCCTGACCATTGATGGCATCGAACTGACCGTGCCCAAAGGCACGCTGGTCGTAGATGCGGCTAAAAAAGTGGGCGTGGACATCCCCGTCTTTTGCTACCACCCCAAAATGACCCCCGTAGGCATGTGCCGCATGTGTCTGGTAGAGATCGGCCTGCCCATGCGCGACCGGGCCACAGGCGAACTGCTGCGCGAAGCGGATGGTTCACCCAAACTCAATTGGGGCAAGGCGCTGCAAACAGGCTGCACCGTGGAAGTTTCGCCAGGCATGGTGGTGCGCACTGCCACCAAAGCCGTAGATGCTGCCCGCGAAGACGTGATTGAGTTCATCCTCACCAGCCACCC
>CAZDSN010000354.1:0-5038 GCA_964507675.1 uncultured Ardenticatenaceae bacterium
GACGGGGATAATTGACTCGTCTCCGCTCTTTTTTTATGCGAAACATCGTCATCTTCGCCTTTAACCAAAGGTGAGGGTTTGGGGAACCACACATTTCGCGTGAAAATTTGTAAAGATTTTCACGTCACATAGGCCCTCGGTGGCCGACCTTGCGCTGCGATATTAGTAAAGGAGAACACGATGAATAGAAAGTTTGTTGTTTCGTCGTTTATCGTCTTACTCGCCGTGCTGCTAACGCTCACAGCCGCCTTCGCGGCCGACAAGCCGGCAGCGCCAACCGTTGACGCCACGCTTGGTTATGTACCCGAAATGTACGTGCCTACAGCGAAAGACCTGGCGTATGATGGCGTGACGGCAGGCGATGTGGCTGAAGGTGACGTTCTGGTTGTTGGCAATATGGACCAGTACACGGGCCTGGTCCTGAACGGCGACGGTGTCGATCCCCATGCACCCCATCCCTTCCTCAAAGTACAGCAGGGAGATGGCGATGGCTTCTTTGATCACGCTGCCTGCTACCTGGGCAATAACGGCAGCGCTGGCTCTTTTGGTCTGGGTTATTTCCCCCTCAGCCAACCCTTCACCAATGCCCACATGCGGACCTCCCGTGTGGGGGCCACCGTCACCATTGAGTTCACCAACGTCAATAGCGGCATGCTGCCGGATCAGACTTACGACTGCGACGGCGCTCCCCTCCCTCCAGGTGACAAAATCGGCACCCTGGGTTATCTCGATATTGCCAAGATTGACAACTTTAGCGATGGTATAGTCGTGCTGGATACCTTCTCCTACGTGGGACCGTTGGGCGCCACGGGCAACTGGAACGATGCGTCTCCTGGTATGCACGCTGATGGCAGCCGCGCCAGCGGTGACTTCCTGGCCTTATCCTTCTGGATAGGAGAAACCGGTTGTCCGCCAAAGTTCATTGATCTCACCCTTAATCAAGGGCTGAGGATTGACCTTTCTACCGACAACGAAGCGCAGACTCTGTATCTAATCATTATCTCGACGAATGGTCAGATGCAAAATGTAGGGCCATTCAACTTGCCGGCCCAATTCTGCCAGACGATTCAGACAACCTTTATGCCAACGAACCCACCCATTTCAGCCCTTATTGGTGTATTGTGGAAGAATCCGGGAGTTGTCTACGATGTACTTCCTATTCCTTAAAGCAAACTAACCAGGTAGTTGTTTTCACCCACTCCCCAACGCCAATTCCCTCACGCTTCAGGGGGAGGGGTAAAACGAATTCCACCAGTTCAATGAAGGCTTCAACCGGAATCGCTCCGGCTAAAGCCTTCGCGCCAGGACCTTATTTCAAGAGAGTTACTGGGGTTCAGTTTTAGCCGGCACGGAGGCGAGTTGGCTGGCTGGCGTGCGGGCGGTGGGACGCTGGCGACGGTTTTGCAGGCTGCGCCGCCAGCGTATTAAGGGCTGCCTGACCGGTTGGAAGCGCAGGAGGAAGAGGAAGGCGAGAATGCCGGCATAAATCAACGCCTCCCCATTATCCTTCGCCAGCCACAAGAAATGCCAGATGGCCAGGATACCCACCAGATACACCAACTTGTGCAGCCGTTTCCAATTCTTGCCCAGGCGCCGCATGGATGCTTTGGTAGAGGTGGCCGCCAACGGGATCAGCAGCAAGAAAGCTGTAAACCCAACTACCACGTATGGGTTATTCACGATGCCATCCAGGATCAGGCGCAGCTTGAGCTCATAATCAACGACGACAAATATCCCCAAATGCACACAAACGTAAAGAAAGGCGTAGAGTCCCAACGGGCGGCGCAGCGGCTGCAGTTGCTTCCAACCGGCCACGGACATCAAGGGCGTAATCGTCAGGGATAGTAGCAGCAAGATAAGGGCCGGCTTGCCAGTACGTAAGATGGCCTCGCGCACCGGGTCAGCCCCCAGGCGGTAATACCAGAAATCATAAAACAGCACAGCCAACGGCAGCAGCGCGCCGCCGTGGGTGGCAGCTTTGAGTAGGCGGGCCTGGGTCTGGCGATTGAGTTGAGGCAGTAATGTACTCATAAGTAATTGACGGGTCTCAGGGGGAGCGTGTCAACCCCGCCTGCGGCGGGGCTGACACCTTCTCTATTGGGCCGTGTTTGGCACAGATGCGCCAAACACGGCCCAGAATCGAAGAATTGGCGGCAGCAACCAGGTGAAGCCAACGAGAAATCGTCTTTGTGAGAAGTTGTGGTGCAGGCCCATGCCGGGCAAGCCGGTCGTGGCACTGTCAGACAGCACGTGAATAGTTGGATTAGAAATTCCGGCGCAGGTCCATGCCGGCATACAGCGAAGCGACCTGTTCCGCATACCCATTAAACATCAACGTTTCCCGCCGCCCCACGCCAATCAGGCGCTCGCTGGCTTGCGACCAGCGCGGATGGTCTACTTCGGGATTGACGTTGGCGTAAAAACCATACTCGTTGGGAGCGGCAGCCATCCACAGCGACGTAGGCATAACGTCGGTCAGTTCAATCGTGACAATGGATTTAATGCTCTTGAAGCCGTATTTCCAGGGCACCACCAGGCGCACGGGCGCGCCATTTTGCGGCAGCAAATCCCGCCCATACAGCCCCGTCGCCAAAATAGTCAACGGGTGCATGGCTTCGTCCAGGCGTAAGCCTTCTGTATACGGCCACTCATAGTGGCTGGATTTCTGGCCGGGCATCTGGTTGAGATCGTAGAGCGTCTGGAAACGCACATATTTGGCGGCAGCCGTGGGCTGCACCGCTTGCAGCAGTTGGGACAGCGGGAAACCCAGCCAGGGAATCACCATAGACCACGCCTCCACGCAGCGCAGGCGGTAAATGCGCTCCTCCTGGACAAACTTGCGGCGCAAATCGTCTATTTCGTAGATGCCCGGCTTATCTACCATCCCTGTCACCACTACCCGCCAGGGGAAGGTCTGGAAATCAGCAGCCAGTTCGGCTACGCGCTGCTTGTCCACGGTGAACTCGTAATAATTATTGTAGTGAGTGATACTCTCAAAGGAATTGACAGCCGTGCCCAGCTCATCCGTGGTCGCGCTGATGGCGGCAGCGGTCGCCGGAGCAGCGCTGCCGGCCGCGTCACCTTCTATGGCCGCCGTGTCCAGCGTGGTGGGCGGATCGGGGCGACAGGCGGCCAACAGCGTCCCCGCCGCGATGGCGGCTGCGCCTTTCATAAAGTGCCGCCGCGACAGGTATAGATGCTCGGGCGTGATTTGTGAGGAAGGAATTTCAATGCCTGTTGGTTTCTTCATTAACATCATGATGCCGCCTTGTCTTTGTGTTACGCAGGATACGAAAGAATAATACTCTTGAATTATGACTCAACTTTATGAAATTAGGCTAAAAAAACTATTATGAAAAACTTACAGAAGTTAGGACAAGCTGGCAGTTTGCCCACGATGCTTAAAGAAGTTGTAGCCAATATCGTTTGGCGGTTCTTTCTGGTAAAATCACGGTCATTGTTGGCTGGTAACGGCCAGACAGCGCAACATTTACCCGATGCCGGGACAAACTGGCAGTTTGTCCTCCATTCTCATAGAAGGCGCGTGGTTGGCGCGCAGTTTCTGACCACTGTCCACTAACCACTGCCCCCTAAAGGAGTTTCCCCTTCCCATGCAACAAATCGTGGAATGTGTCCCTAATTTTAGCGACGGGCGTCGCCCTGAAGTGTATAACGCCATCGTCGCCGCCATCCGCAGCGCGCCGGGGGCGCGAGTGCTCAGCATCAGTCCGGACGCTGACCACAATCGCACCGTCATCACCTTCGTCGGCTCACCTGCCGCAGTCGAAGAAGCCGCTTTTCGAGCCATTGCCAAAGCCGCCGAATTGATCAACCTGGACAACCACCAGGGGGAGCATCCGCGCATTGGGGCCACCGATGTCTGCCCGTTTGTGCCCGTGAAAGGTGTTACCCTGGCGGAGTGCGTGACCATTGCCCAACGGTTGGGGCAGCGTGTGGGGCAAGACCTGGGCATTGCCGTTTACTTATACGAAGCGGCAGCTACCCGCCCAGAGCGGGAAAAGCTGGCGAACATTCGCAAAGGGGAATATGAGCAATGGAAAGCAGAGGTAGCGACAAACCCCGACCGCCAGCCCGATTTTGGGCCGGCTGCGCCGAAACCCTGGGGAGCCACTGTAATTGGCGCTCGTCCCTTCCTGATCGCTTATAATATTTACCTGAATAGCAGCGACGTGGAGATCGCCAACCGGATCGCCCGCGCGGTGCGCCATATCAACGGCGGCTTCCGCTACGTGCAGGGGCTTGGTTTTCTAGTTGAAGGGCAGGCGCAGGTGAGCATGAACCTGACCAACTTTGAGAAGACGCCCATTTACCGCGTGCAGGAGGCGGTGCGGCGGGAAGCGGCCCGCTATGGCCTGGTGATCACCAAAGCGGAACTGGTGGGAATGACGCCGCAGCAGGCGTTGATTGATGCAGCGCAGTGGTACTTACAGCTAGATGGTCTGCAAGATAATCAGATTTTAGAGCAGCAGTTGGCCGAGCCGGAAGAAGGGGTAACCGCGCCGCGGGAGTTTATCGAGGCAGTGGCCAGCAAAACGCCCACCCCAGGCGGCGGTTCGGTGGCCGCATTGGCCGGGGCGCTGGCTGCCGCCCTGACGCAAATGGTGGCCGGTCTGACGATAGGGCGTAAGAAGTATGCCGAAGTATCCGACCAGGCACAGCAGGCGCTGGCTGCCGCCGCCGGGCTGCAAGAAAAGCTGACGGCGGCCATTGCTGAAGACAGCGCCGCCTTTGACGCCGTGATGGCCGCCTATCGTCTGACGGACGTAGAGGAAGCGGCGCGGGCAGGGGCCATTGAGCAGGCCTTGATCGGCGCGGGCGAGACGCCGCTGCGCGTGGCCCGCCTCAGCCGGGACGTGGCTCGCCTGGCGCAGCAGATGGTGGCTGTGGGGAATGTAAATGCGGCGACGGATGGGGCAACTGCCGGCATTATGGCCCGCGCCGCCGTCCAGGCTGCTGCCCTCAATGTCAAAACCAACGCCCAGGCTTTGCAAAACCAAGCGTTGGCCCAGGCATGGGT